>CAMLOA010000022.1 GCA_946481445.1 uncultured Devosia sp.
CTAGGGCAGCATGCATCGGGCCAACTGGTCCGTCGTCTGGAATGGGATACGAAACCGGGCGGATGCCGCGAAAGCTGTAGGCCCCGTCGGGTCCGGTAACGAAAATGCCGCGATTATTCCATTTCGGCTGAATGTCGGGCTGTTGCACATCGTAAAAGCCCTCGGCATTGTCGCACCAAACATCAATACGCGCCCCTTCAACAGGGTTCCTGTCGATGTCACGGACATGACCGACAAAGAGGCAGCTTTCACCCTTCCCATCGAGCGAGATGTTGGTGCCCATTGGGTATTCGGGCGCCCCGTCTACGTGGAAAGGACCGAAAACGGTGTTTTCGGTCGCCCCGGTTGGACGCCGGTTGTTGATGGCGTCCACGAGCATCGAAAAGCCGAGTACGTCGCTGAGGAGAATGAACTCCTGCCGGTTGGCGTTGCTGATCTGCCCGGTGCGGGTGAGAAAGTCGATGGCGACACCCCATTCCTCCTGGGTCAGTTCAACGTCCTTGGCAAAGGCATGGAGGTGCTTGACCAAGGAAGCCATGACCGTTGCCAGCCGCGGATTGATCCCCTCGCGCATGCGGGCGTTGACGGCCTCGACGCTGCGCGCCTCGGTGAAATAATCGATAGTGTCGGCCATTTTCAGCCTCCTATTCTGCTGCGCTGCGCTGGGCGAGATTGTCGCGGTCAAGGATGGAGGACAGGACGCGGCTCAGTTCGGCGGCGGGGTCGGCCACCATTTCTTCGGCACGCCAGGCGACATGATGGTCGGGCCGCACCAGCACGCAGCCGCTGTCAGTCACTTCTCTTGCCCTCGCCCAGGAGCCTTCAAGGTCCGACAAGGCGCGACGTGGGCCGATGACATGAGTCACCAGCGAAACACCCATGGCCTTGGCCACCTTTTCGGCCGCCTTTGCCCAAGCCTCGCCAGCAATACCGGTGAGGATGGTGAAACGCCCCTTGCCGGTTACGTCCAGGGTTGAGTGCTTGCCGCCATGAGCATCAAAGAGCCAGGCATGTGGCAGACGCGCGCCGGGCCAGGTGGTCGGCTGGTAATGCAGTTCAGCGTCGAGTTCGAAGCTCGGCTCCATCTGGCCGTCGGCAACCACGGCCCCAGACTTGTAGCGCTGGTTCATCTCGACGCCATGCGCGTCGAACTCGTATTTCTTGAACGCAATGGCCTGGCGCAAGGCCTCGCGCTGGCGTTCGGCGGCTGGCGTCGCATCGCAACGGGCGTTCATTGACGCCTTGATCTTCTCAATGTCCGTGCCGCCGGTCATGCCGAGCGCTTCGAAGATCGCACCGGTTTCACCAATGGACTGGTTGGCGCGCGTGACGATCTGCTTGGCAACCGGGGCCCGTTCCACCGAGTAGGAGTCGAGCAGTCCCATGCCGGCCTCGCCCCTGATCACCGCGGCAAGCTTCCAGGCCAGGTTGAAGCCGTCCTGAATGGACGTGTTGGAGCCAAGGCCGTTGGAGGGCGGATGCCGGTGCGCGGCGTCGCCCATGATGAAGACGCGTCCCTTTTGCATATGGGTCGCGTACATGTTGTTGACGGTCCAGGTATTGGCGGACAGGAGTTCGATATTGAGGTCGGGGTCACCGACCAGCTGACGGGCAACGCCGGTCGCAAACTCTGCGTCCACAACCGGGGCCGGTTGATTGATGTCGTAGCCCCAAACGATCAGCCACTCGTTCCAGGGGCGGACCATGCGCACCAGGCCCATGCCGATGCCGCCCACGTCGGCGCCCGGCTGCAGCACCCAATAGAGCACGGATGGCCTGTGAGCGACGTAGCGCGAGAGATCGGCGCGGAAGTGGATGTTCATGGAGCCGCCAACGCCCATCTGGCCCTCAAAGGGCAGGCCGGCATGTTCGGCAACCTTGGAGTTGCCGCCATCGGCCCCGACCAGAAATTTGGAGCGGATGGTGATTTCCTTGCCGGTCAGGCGATCAAGGCAAGTCGTGGTGACGCCTTGTGCATCCTGCTCATGGCGCAGGTATTCGGTCGACATGCGGGCCTGTGATCCACGCGAGCACGCGGTCTTGAACAGCAGCGGTTCCATGAAGGTCTGCGGCAGGTCGTTCATCTTGCTGGGCGAGGACAGATCGTGCTCGGCCCTCGAGAGCGGGTGGTTGCCCCAGCTCTTCATGCGGCCGATTTCCTCCCCGGCGAGGCTCTCGCAGAAGATATTCTCGCCCATCAAGTCCTGGTGCGTCGCAAAGAGGTATGCCTCCTCTTCGACGTCCCGGCCCATGTCGCGCAACACTTCCATGGTGCGCTGGTTGGTGATGTGCGCGCGCGGCGTATTGGCCAGCCACCGATACCGGTTGATGACCACGTTATCCACGCCATAGCTGGATAGCAGTGCAGCCGTCGCCGAGCCGGCAGGTCCCGTGCCGATGACCAGAACGTCGGTTGTGATTTCCGCCATGATTATTCCTCCCTTGAGGGCGTTTTGATGGTGAGCGGTCCGCCCATGAGGCGCCGCCGAATTGGAAAAAGCTGAATACCGGTGCGATCGGAGAAGCTGCCCCACAGCCCGCGCGGGGCGAGCAGCATGACGCCGATGCCAATGAGGCCGAGGATCATCAGGTACCAGGCACCGTATTGGGCCAGCAGCGTCTGGAGCAGGAAGAAGATCAGAACACCGACGATGGGACCTTCGATCGTGCCGATGCCACCGATAACGACAATGAAGATGACATAGGCTGTCCAGTCATTGAGCGAGAAGGCTGCGTCCGGCGAAATGCGCGCCTTCTGCATGTAGATCAGCGCACCGGTAAGCCCGGTCCCGAGCGCCGCCGTCAGGAAGACAAACCATTTCACCCGCTGCGCATCGACACCGACCGAACGCGCCGCTTGTGGATTGTCGCGCACGGCGGCCAGGCCCAGGCCGCGCTTTGAGCGCAGAAGCCAGTAGATGCCGCCGACGGTCAGAATGGCGAGAACGAGCGCGAGCCAATAGGCGAGGATGTCGCGCGCCGCCGAGGTTCGCACATCGAACAGGGCAGCGATCTGGTCGGTGAAGATGATGTTTTCCGTGGCGGTGCGCGGCAGCGAGGTGCCGGTACCGCCACCCACGGCGCGCCATTGCGCGACTATGAGGCGAACAACTTCCGCCAGAACCCATGTGCCGATGGCGAAATAGGCCCCCTGCAAGCGGAAGGCGAAAAAGCCCAGCGGGACGGCCAGGGCAAGCGCGGCAACACCGCCCAGGAGGATGGCGGGAACCGGATCGAGGCCCCAAAGGATGACTGCCGCGAAGAGCGCGTAGGCACCGATGCCCACGAATGCCTGCTGGCCAACCGAAACCAGCCCGCCATAGCCGGCCAGCAGGTTCCAGAACTGGGCCAGTGTCAGCATGGTCAGGATGAAGAACAAATCCTGGATGAGGCTTCGCGAGGCAAAGGCGGGCGCCGCGAAAAGCACGAGAATGAGCGCTATGCCAACAAGCCCAGCAACCGTTGAAGTCCTCGTTCTGGTTTCTACTCGGTAGGTCGTGTCTGGCGCGGATATCGTCATGGCCGGCCTCAATCAAATGCGCGCGGGAAAAGGCCGCGCGGCTTGAACAGCAGAACAAGAAGGAAGGCGATGTGGCCGGAAAGGATCTGCCACTCCGGGTTGATCGCTGCGCCGATCGTCTGCGCTAGCCCAATAATCACGCCGCCTGCCAGCGTGCCCCAGAGCGAACCCAAACCACCGATGATCACGGCCTCGAAGGCATAGATGAGCCGCGCCGGGCCCACTGCCGGGTCGAAATTGGCCCGCATGCCCAGATAGAGCGCGGCGATCGTGACAATCATCATCGCGATGCCGGTCGCCTGAGCGAAAACCGCGTTTGGCCGGATCCCCATCAGGCTCGCCGTTGTCGGGTCATCCGACGTGGCGCGGAAAGATCGGCCCAACGCGGTGCGATAGAAGACGTGATTGAGGATGAGGATGACAGCGACGGCCGACCCGAAGGTCAGAAGCGGCAGAATGCCGACATTGATGCCGCCAAGACTGATGGAGGCCACGCCGACATCACCCGTGGGCAGGCGTCGGGTGTCGGCTGATGCCCCTTGAAGCAGCGCATTCTGGATGACGACCGAAATGCCGAAGGTCACCAGTAGCGGGGGGAGGATGTCTTCGCCCAGGACGCGGTTCAGCACCACCTTCTGCAGCACATAGCCAAGGCCGAACATGAGCGGGAGGGCGATCAGCGCCGCGACAAACGGCGAGAGGCCGAGCAGCGACACGATCAAGAGGATCAGGTAGGCGGCGAGCACGATAAGGTCGCCATGCGCCAGGTTGACCAGCCGCATGATGCCGAAGACGAGGCTGAGACCTGCGGCGAACAGCGCATAGAGTCCGCCGAGCAGGATGCCCTGCACGATTGTGTCGATCCAGTTCATGCTGCCGCTCCGAAGTAGGCGGCGTGGATGGCGTCGCGCGTGAGGTCTGTCGGCGTACCCGACAGGGTCACCCTGCCCTCCATCATGCAGTAAACCCGGTCCGCCACCTCCAGAGCCTGGCCGATATCCTGCTCAACGATGATCACCGCCGCGCCACCTTCGCGGATGCGGGGCATGGCGTTGTAGATGTCACGGATAACCACCGGAGCCAGGCCAAGCGAAATCTCGTCGCAAAGAAGCACATCAGGGTTGCTCATCAGCGCGCGGCCGATGGCCACCATCTGCTGTTGCCCACCGGAGAGTGCGGTGCCGGCATTGTCGCGGCGCTCCTTGAGGATGGGGAACAGATCGTAGATGGCATCGAGCGTCCAGGAGCCCGAACCCCTGCGCGCATGAGCGCCGATCAGCAGGTTTTCCTCAACCGTGAGGGAGGGAAACAGCTTCCGCCCTTCAGGGACCATGGCAACGCCACGCTTCATGACTGCGTCGGCCGGCAATGCACCGATGGGTTCGCCCCGGTAACGGATCGATTGCGGTTCGTTGCGCAAGACGCCCGAGAGCGAGCGAAGCAGCGTTGTCTTGCCAGCCCCATTGGCACCGATAATGGCAACGCATTCACCCGCATCAAGCGTGATATCGACGCCGAACAGCGCCTGGAACTGACCGTAATGGGCGGTAAGCCCGTGGGTGGAGAGCATCGCCATCAGACTTCGATCCCCAGATAGATTTCACGTACTTGCGGCCGCGCCATGATGTCCGCGGGCTCGCCCACTGCGATGACCTTGCCGAAGTCGAGCACAAGCAACCGCTCAACCACGGAGGTGAGCGCATGCAGGACGTGCTCGATCCAGATGATCGTCGTCCCGGTGGCATGGATGTCCTTGATGGTCCGCACGAGTTGGCTGCACTCGCCCTCAGTGAGTCCACCAGCGATCTCGTCAAGCAAGAGCAGCCGGGGGGCCGTGGCCAGCGCGCGCGCCAGTTCCAGCCGCTTGCGCTCCAGGAGGGAGAGGCTGTCCGCGACCGCGTTGGCGCGACTTATGAGACCGGTGCGATCCAGAATATCGGCTGCGGCCTGTTCAACGGCCCGCTCGCTCTTGCCCTGCCCGAAAGAGCCGGCAACCAGCAGGTTCTCGAACACCGTCAACTTGCCGAAGGGCTGCGGGATCTGGAACGAGCGGCCAATGCCGTTGAGGCAGCGCTGCATGGCGCTCTGCCGGGTCACGTCCGCGCCGAGGAAATGAACCGTGCCACTGTCCGCGGCGATGTTTCCGGTGATGAGATTGAAGAGCGTCGACTTGCCGGCGCCGTTCGGGCCGATAATGCCCAGGGCCTCACCTTCGCTCACCTCGAAGGTGATTGCGTCGGCGACCTTGAGCGCGCCAAAGCTCTTGCAGACGCTATCGAGCGATATGATGGACATGTACGGCCCCCGAATGCCGGGCGTCCGAGGGCGCCCGGCCGGATTGGTCTGGATCAGGAAATGGCTTCCATGGTCCCGCCGGTGGGAATGTTTTCGTGGCCGGTATTGTCCACGATGACGAGGTCGTAACCGCCGCCATCGCGCTTGCGCCACTGGCCGCCGACCAACGGGGTCTTGCAGACATTCCGGGCGGCAAAGGGTGGCAAGCCAGCGCCGTCGAACTTGACGGGTCCGACAATAGTCTGAAGGTCCGTCGCGGCGATGGCCTCGACCACGGCGTCTGCATCGCCCGCGTCGCTGACGCGGCCCATCACGTCCGCGGCCATCTCGAACAGCGCATGCACGAAACCGATTGGCTGCGTCCACTGCTTGCCCGTCTCGGCGGCATAGGCATCAGCCAGCGCCTTGGAGCTCATCCCGTTAAGCGATGAACTGAACGGATGGCTCGGCGACCACCAGACCTCCGAGGACAGATTGTGACCGGTGTCGCCAAGGGCCTCTACGGCCTGTGGGAACAGGATGGCCTTGCCGATCGACGCCGCCTTGGGCGTAAAGCCCTGCTGACGGGCCTGCGTCCAGAAGGTGGTGAAATCGGGCGGGATCGGCACGCCGGTAATGATGTCGGCATTGGCCTGCCGGAAGGCATTGATCTGCGCTGAAAAATCGTCGGTGAGGTTCTGGTACCGGCCCGGATCGAACATCTGGAAGCCTTGTCCGGCCAAGGCGGGCGGGAAGCCGGTGTTCGGATCACCCCAGGCATTGCCGTCGGCATCATTCGGGAACAGACCGCCGACGATTTTGTTGGTGTCCAGCTGTCCCCACATGTTGGTGAAGACGGAAATGACGTCTTCAAGGCCCCAGAAGAAGTGATAGGCATATTCGAATGGACGCCAGCTCTCGGGGTCGGCGGGGTTGCCCTGCTGTCCGATGAACCAGGGCTGCCAGGGCGCCACGGTGGAAATCAGCGGCACGCCTTCGGCTTCTGCTGTGGTGGTGACAGGGTTGGTGGTTTCGGGCGTGGAAGCGACCATCATCAGATCGACTTCATCATCAATGATCAGCTCTTGCGCGACTTCGGCTGCGCGGTTGGGATTGGACTGGCTGTCCTTGACGATGATCTCGAAATTGGCCGCGGCCTCGCTCTTGGCGAAGTTCGACAGGATAAAGTTGTCCGCCTCGGCAAAGGCCGCAAGCGGTCCCGATTGCGGGCTGACATAGCCTACCCGGATCTTGGCTCCCTGGCCGATGGCGGGCATGGGGAAGGCGCCGGTGGCGGCGATGAGGCCGGTGGCGGCTGTGCCCTTAAGCAGATTGCGACGGGTAATCATGATGGGTTCTCCTCCCAAAGATCATGAGCCTTTCGGCTTGGTTCAGAATGCCGGCGGATCGCCCCGGAAGGCGGCTTCCAGCAGGGTGACGATGTCCTCCTTCGTCACCGGTTGCGGATTCCAGTAGGGTTTGGACGTTGCCAGTTCGGCGGCTTTGACGAGGTCTTCCTCGCGCATGCCGATCTCCTTTAGCGCCAGCGGCGCACCAAGCCGGGTGGCGAAGTCGTAGAGTGCCCGTCCGGGTTTGGCGTTGCCGAAGATGCGGCCTACAGGCTCAAGCTCCCTGCCTGCTGCGCGCGCGTTGAATGCCAGGGCATGGGGCAGGATCACCGCATGGGTTTCAGCATGAGGCAGGTCAAAGGAACCGCCCAGCGTGTGGCAGAGCTTGTGATGTAGGGCCATGCCCACCTGCCCCAGCACGGTACCGCAGAGCCAGGCGCCGTAGAGCGTTCGCCCGCGCGCTTCGAGGTCGGCAGGATTGGCCACGACCTTGTCGAGGGCTTCGGCAAAGGCCTCCAGCCCTTCAATGGCCAGCAGCGTCGATACGGGATTGCGATCCTTGGCATATAGTCCCTCGGCCGCATGCGCCATCGCGTTGAGCGCGCTCGTGACGGTCATGCCGACTGGCAGCGTTTTGACGAGCTCCGCGTCGTAAAGAATGACTTCGGGCTGCACCTTGGCGTCGATCAGAGTGGTTTTCACGCCATTTTCGGTCTGGCCAAGAATGTTGGTGGCCTCGGACCCGGCATAGGTGGTCGGAACCACGATTTGCGGAAGGTCGGTACGCAGGGCTATGGCCTTGCCGAGCCCGGTGGTCGAGCCGCCGCCAATGGCCACCAGGCAGTCTGCGCGCACTGAATTGGCGTGAGCAACGGCCTCGTCTGTCACAGCCGTGGGCGTGTGCATTGTTGCGCGGGTGAAAACGCCAACAACCAGATCGCCGATCTCCTGGGCCATCTCCATGGCACTATCGGCCTGGGGAGGCGTCGACAAAACGAGCGCGCGCTTGCAGCCGAGCCTGGCGATTTCCTCACTTACCTGGCTGCGAATGCCGGCGCCGAAGCGCACACGGACCGAGGCAAATTGAGCAGCAAAGCTGGACGTAAAATGCGACACCAAGGCCTCCCTGCCCTTTAGCGGCGGGGCTAGACTGGCACAAACAACATACCGGCTTGATCGGATTCGCGCGTGGTAACATAACTTGATGTTATGAAGATCGACCCACGACATCTCGAAGTCCTTGCAGCCATCGTTGATGGCGGAGGCCTCACAGAGGGGGCGCAAGCCATTGGCCGCGCACAGCCAAGTGTCTCGCGGACGATAGCGATGCTGGAGTCGCGGATAGGCGCGCCACTGTTTGAAAAGAACAAGCGCCCCCTGGTGCCAACCGAGCTGTGCCTGGCTCTGGCGGGTGAAGGGCGCAGAATACTCGCCGCCGGCAATACGGCCTCGGCCATCGTCACGACGTTTCGCTCTGGCCACCGAGGCATGGTGCGGATAGGCGGAACCCCGGTTTTCATGGACGGGGTCATATCCACGCTGATTGCGGAATTTCAGAAGAACAATCCCCAGGTCAGGATCGAGCAGTCCTACGGCTACGCGCGCGAACTGATGGAACAGCTCGATGCGGGAACGCTGGACGTAGCCATTTGCCCAATGAATCCCGCGGCAGTGGCGCCGGGTTTCCAGTTCGTGCCAGTGCTGCCGGGTCGCAATGTCATCGCCTGCAGCAGTCACCACCCGCTGCTGCGCAAGGGCTCGCTGCGGCTGACAGACATTGCACCTTATCCCTGGATAGCGCCGCCAGCGTCGAGCCCGCTCTACGAGGACATGCGCCACATATTGCGTGATATCGGAGTGACAGACACCCGCATTTCGTTTTCCGGTGGAACTTTGGCTTCGATCACGGCCATTCTTTCCAACTCAGACGCACTGACCGTTCTGCCCCATTCGGTGGTTTTCATGGCGCGGCGCCAGAGGGTACTCGCTGCACTGTCCATCCGGATCGGCCACCCCGAGCGCATGCTGGGCATCCTCACGAAGGATGTCGAGGCGGCCAATCCGACCGTGCGTCGCTTCCGCCGGTTCATCGACACCGAGTTCCGCAACCTTTCGCACTTCATCCAGCAGCACGAGCAGAACACGCTTTGGAGAAACTGACGCGCTGGGCATCGCCGTCCGGTTCGCAGCGAAGGCGCTCCCCCCTTTTCGCTTCTGCGACTGGCAATCTCCCGATAGAGCCAGTCATCATGCGCAAAACAGCAAGACCGCCTGGGGTGCAGCTACTAGCCTCACTCTGAAGGGCCGGAGGCCTGGGAGGCGTCTGGTGCGTAGGGTCGACTTTAACGAGGTATCGCGCCATCGTTTGAAGAACACAACAGGCTGGGCGGTGCGGTTGACTTTTTTGGAGAGGGCCAAATCGCCGCTCCTGCTAAGGTCTTGCCCGGGGAGGGTGGAGTGCGCTTCAAAGGATTGGACCTAAATCTCATCGTAGCGCTGGACGCGCTGTTGACGACGCGCAGTGTATCTCGTGCCGCCGAACTGACATGCATCAGCCAGCCTGCGATGAGCGCGGCCCTGGCGCGGCTGCGCGACTATTTTGACGACCAACTGCTGATCACCGGGACAGGACTGGCGACACTTTCCCCATTGGGCGAAAGCCTTCGCTTACCCGCTGCACAGGCCTTGGCCTATATCAGCGACCATCTGGTGTCCTCCGGCTCCTTTGATCCCGAGACCTCTGATCGCGAATTTCGAATCCTAGCCGCAGATACGGTGATCCAGGGGCTTCTCGCCGCCGCGCTACAGCGCATTGATCCACTCGCACCCAAGCTGCGTTACTCGCTGCTCACGCCGACCGGCGTGAGCCTGGACAAGCTGGAGAGCGGGCAACTTGATCTGCTGATCGTGCCTGAGCGGGTAGCCAGTCCATCCCATCCCGCAGAACTCTTGTTCGAGGAGAAGCATACGGTCATCGCCTGCGCGCAGTGTTGGACCGGCGACACGCTTTCGCTGGAGGAGTTCCGCACCGCCGACCATGTCGAGGTCTTTATCGGAGGGCTGCCATACCTCCCCTCAGTCCTGGGCGTTCCCGAGTTCGACAGGCACATTGCGGTACGGCTCGACCAGTTTGCGCTGGTTCCATCTTTCGTGAGCGGTAGCAGGCGATTGGCCACATTTCCCGGCATGACTGCGGAGATATTTTCCCACTCCGCCCAGCTCCGATATTTCCGGCCACCCTTCCCGATCCCGCCGGTTCGCCTCGCCATGCAATGGCACAGCCGTGCCAATGCCGATGCGGGTCTCCAGTGGCTGCGCCGCGAGTTGCGGGCGAGCATTACTCAGAACCGTTCCCATAAACGGCGCTTATACCGGGTCGTAAATCAATCGATTTGAACCCCGACACGCTCTGCGACGATGGTATCGCCGAGCCCGGAAAAGCGGGCCGGGAGGATATCGATATGAATGATGAGAACAGATTGGCCCTGTCACGCCGTGGGGCATTGGGCACCCTCGGCGGAGCCATGGCGCTGGGCCTGGCGGGCAAGGCGTTCGCCCAGGCAAACCAGTCCAATGCCAGCGAGGCCGCGGAAATCGTGCTGCGCGGTGGCTACGTGCTGAGCATGGACCCAGCCCTTGGCGACCTGGAGACTGGCGACGTGCACGTCCGTGACGGAAGCATCGTCGAGGTCGCGCCTGAGATCGCGGCTCCCGGCGCTCTGGAGATCGACGCCCGCAACACGGTTGTCATGCCAGGCTTCGTCGATACGCACTGGCATATGTGGAACAGCATCTGGCGCGGCATGGCCAACGACGCCAGTTCCTATTTCGCCCTGCACGGCCTGGCGTCGCACTATACACCCCAAGACCACTACATCGCAGTGCGTTACGCTGCACTCGAGGCGCTCAGTGCCGGTTTTACAACCTGCCATAACTGGGCACACGGCGCAGATACCATCGAAGATGCCGAGGCGGAGCTTCGCGCGTTGGCGGATACCGGCATTCGCGCCAAGATGGGGCTGGCCGGTTTTCTGGGCGGTCAGCCGACCACGCGTGATCAAGTGCAGGCCGTGCGGGACTGGATCGCGTCGAATGGCGGCGGCAGGATCGGCCTTGGCATGATCCTCGATGGCGCCGGCGACGCGCTTTCCGAGCGTGTGGAGCTCGCACGTAATCTCGATTTGCGGCCGATTACCGATCACGGTGGCTCGCTGGCGCAACCTGGCCTGCTCGGGCCGGAGTTCCTCTTTACCCACGGCACGGCAGTAACACCCGAGCAGATCGCCTTGATTCTCGACAAGCGTCTAGGCGTCGCCCTGTGTCCCGGTACCGATCCCATGATTGGAGCGGGGCTGCCGCCAATTCATGCCCTGCTCGCCGGAGGCGTACCGCTGGACCAGATCAGCATGACCGTCGATGTCACCGCGCAGACTCCAGCCGATCCGTTCGCCATGCTTCGCACCATTGTGAACGCCGG
>CAMLOA010000023.1 GCA_946481445.1 uncultured Devosia sp.
GGCCAGTCGGTGCTGATCGTGCAGAAGACCGATGCCGACATGGCTGGAGGTCCCATCGGCTTCTCCGAAGCCGCCTGGGCCGGTGACCGGGTGCAGTTCACCTTCGAAAATTCTGAAATCGCTGAGAAAATCGCCGAAAGGACCGACGATGTTCAATGAAGCCAGTGGCGCCCCGGCGGGGGACCACTTCGATCACGCCGACTTGCTGGGCGTGCTGGCCCGGTCGCGCCCGGCACACCTCAAGGCCATCGCCGAAACCCTGCTGCAGGACCTTGCCGACATTCGCGTCATTGCCAACCGCACCGGGCTGGTGATGGTGCCCATGCGCGATACCGTTGAAAACACAGACTTCTTCCTCGGTGAGGTGCTGGTCAGCGAGGCGCATATCGCCGATGCCGCCGGTCATGTCGGCTATGGCATGATCACCGGCCGCGACCTTGAAACCGCTATGGCCATGGCCGTCGCCGACCTGGCTCTGGGTGCCGGCATCGCCAGGGACAAGGTCCTCGCCCTCATCGAGTCCGAGCGCCGCATCCAGTCCGCCGCCGACGAAACCCGCCTGCGTCAGGTGGAGGCCACCCGCGTCGAAATGGAGACCTTCTGATGCTCACCGTCTCCCCGCCAGACGTCGCCGAAGCCCGCGCCAATGGCACGTTCGAAGCCCTGATGTGGGCGCTCGCCCGGCCCGGCGAAAGCCGCGACATGCCCCATCCAGGCCTTGAGGACATTGTCGAAACCCTTGTCGACCGCGAATGCACCGCTTTCGCCGACACCCCCGCGATCGCCGCCGTGATCGCGCAGACCGGCGCCACCCTCGGCCCAATCGAGCACGCCGACCACCTCTTCCTGGAAAGACTCGACACCGGCGTCATCGGCGCCGTCCCCTGCGGCAGCGCGCTCTATCCGGATGACGGCGCCACCATCGTCGCTACCACGTCCCATGCCGGCCAGCGCCTGCGCCTCACCGGCCCCGGCATCGAGGGCTTTCGCGATGTGTCTCTGGCCGTGCCCGCCGCCTTCTGGGCCCGGCGCGCCGAGCTGTGCACCTACCCCGAAGGCTTTGACCTGTTCCTCGTCGATGGCCGCTCCGTCATCGGCATTCCCCGCTCAACCCTGGTAGAGGTGCTCTGATGGCCTATGTCGCAACCCGCGGTGGCGAAAAGGCCATCGAGCAGGCCGAACGCCTGTTCCGCCAGGACCTTGGCAGCATCGACGCCACCCGCGTCGCTGCCATCCGCCAGTCCATGCCCTACCTGATCGACCGCGTCATGGGCGAAGCCTCGCTCTACGACGAGGAAATGGCCGCGCTCGCGCTGGCCCAGACTGGCGGCGAACTCTCCGAAGCCGTCCTGGTCCTCCGCGCCTGGCGCACCACTCAACCGCGCATCGCCGTATCCGAGCCGGTGCTGCAGGCCGATCTCCTGACCCAGCGGCGCATCTCGGCCGCCTTCAAGGACATTCCCGGCGGCCAGATCTTGGGGCCGACCCTGGACTATTCCCACCGCGTGCTGGCCACAGATGTGCTGGAAGGCAAGCCCTTCGATCCGCCGGCCGTCGACGCTGCGGCGACGCCTGCGCCCGCCCGCCAGCCCTCGCTGGCCGATTGGCAGCGCCAGCAGGGTCTGGTCGCCCGCAAACCGGAGCCCGAGGTGGCGCTGGACGAAATCCCCGATCTCACCCGCGAGCCGTTGCTCTTCCCGGCCTCGCGCGCGCATCGCCTGCAAAGCCTGGCCCGCGCCGAAACGGGCGGCGTGCTGGCGCTCGGCTATTCGGCGATGCGCGGCTATGGCAATGCCCACCCCACGGTCAACGAACTGCGCCTCGCCGAAGCCGAAATCGTGGTCCGCCACCCGAGCGGCACAAAGTTCGTGGCCGGCCGCGTCCGGGTCAGCCAGGCCGAGGTGACCTCAAAGGAGAAGGGCGGCTACCTCGAACTGGGCTTTGCAGCCACGTTCGGCTGGAATGAAGTCAAGGTGATTGCTGCGGCGACGCTCGACCTCAACTCGGCCGAAGCCCCCGTCGGCTCGCCGGTGCACGAGGAATTCTACCTCTACCACACCGAGCCAGTCGAAGCCTCGGGCTTCTGCATCCACTTCAAGCTGCCCCACTACGTCACCTTCCAGTCGGTGCTCGATGCCATGCGCGACGCCAAAACCAAGGCCGCCGCGCAGCCCGCTCTCGAGACTGCCCCCGAACGCCAGCCGGAGCCCGCCGAATGAGCCTCTCTACCCTCACCAGGCCCTGGGCCGCCACCAGCTATGGCTTTCTCGACGCCTCGGCCAAGCGCGAACTGCGCCGCAAAATGCTCAAAGCCATTGCCGTCCCCGGCTGCCAGATGCCCTATGCCAGCCGCGAAGTGCCGATGGCGCGCGGCTGGGGAACCGGCGGCCTTCAGGTGACCTTGACGCTGGTCAATCCGCAATCGACCATCAAGGTGATCGACCAGGGCGCCGACGATGGCGTCAACGCGGCCTCCATCCGCCGTTTCATCAGCCGCGTCTCCGGCGCCACTGAAACCTGGGATACGCTGGACGCCTCCATCGTCCAGTCCCGCCACCGCGTGCCCGAAGAAACCATGCGCGAGGACCAGATCCTCGTGCTTCAAGTCCCCAATCCCGAGCCATTGCGCGGGGTCGAGCCCAACATGTCCATCGCCCGGCAGATGCATGCCGATGCCGATTATGGCCGGCTCTGGCTGACCCTCTATGAGCAGATGGTCCGCAAGGGCCGCATCATGCAGGGCGCGGCCTATCCCAGCATGGTCAATGGCCGCCATGTCATGACCCCGTCGCCCATCCCGCGCTGGGACGTGCCCAAGCTCGATATGGCGCGCCACCTGACGTTCCTGTCCGCCGGGCGCGAGAAGCGTCTGCATGCCGTGCCGCCCTTCACCCGCGTCGAGCCTCTGGTCTTCTCCGACCGCCCCTACCGGGTCGAGGATCACGCCGACCTCACCTGCCGGCGCTCCGGCATTTCCGGCTACTTCATGAACGAAATCCCGCTCGATGCAGGCGGCTCGGAGTTCGAAGTGTCCGATAGCAATCTTGGCATCAAGTCCATCCGCCGCTCCGAAGGCGAAGCCGTTGCCATCGGCGACACCTGGTACCGCAACGGGGAGTACTCGGCATGAACATGGCCATGACCCTGCCGCAGCCCACCCTGCTGCCGCCGCAACTGATGACCGCCCAGCCGATCGTCACCATGCGGGCAATCTCCAAGCACTATGGCAATGTCCGGGCGCTGAGCAATGTGGATGTCACCGTCTATCCCGGCGAAGTCGTCGGCATAGTCGGCGAAAGCGGCTCCGGCAAGTCGACCCTGCTGCGCATGATGAACCTGGAAGACACGCCCGACACCGGCGACTACCGCCTGTGCCTGCCCGACCGGGACGACGGTAATCTCTTCGATCTCGGCCGTTATCAGCGCCGCATGCTGTGCGCCCACCATATCGGCATCGTCTACCAGAATCCCCACCTCGGCCTGCTGATGCGCCACAGTTCCAGCGGCAATGTCGCCGAACGCCTGTTGATTGCCGGCGAGCGGAGCTTTGACGTGCTGCGGGCCAAGGCCCGGGACGCCCTCGACGCCTCGGAATTCCCGCTATCCCGCATGGATGCGCGGCCCGCCGAACTCTCGGGCGGCATGCAGCAGCGCGTGCAACTGGCCAAGGCCATTGCGCTCGAACCGGCTTTGCTGCTGCTCGACGAGCCCACCACTGGGCTCGACGTCAGCGTGCAGGCCCTGGTGCTCGACACGCTCAAGCGCCTGCAGCGCGATCGTCGCATTACCATGGTACTGGTCAGCCACGATCTTGGCGTTATCCGCACCATGGCCGACCGCGTGCTGGTCATGCGCCATGGCGAAGTGGTGGAGCAGGGGCTGGCCGATCAGGTCTTCCAGGACCCCCAGCACCCCTATACCCAGCAACTCGTGCACGCCAAGCTCTAGGGGCCAGCCATGACCGACACACAGCCCATATTGCGCGTCCAGGGCCTCACCAAGACCTTCCGCATGTATCACCTGGACAGCATGCTGCACGCTTTCGAGGGCATCAGCTTCGACCTGCATGCCGGCGAATTCCTGCTGCTGCGCGGGCATAACGGCGCCGGCAAATCCACCTTGCTGCGCACCATCTGGCGCAGCTATCTGCCCGTCGCCGGACAGCTGATCTATCAGTCCAGCATGGGCGAGATCGACCTGGCTCTGGCCGCCGATGTCGATATCGCTTTGTTGCGGCGCCAGGAGATCGGCTTCGTCACCCAGTTCCTTAATGCCCGCCCGCGCGTCGCCGCGCAGGACATCGTTGCCGAGCCGCTGCGCCTGGCTGGCCATGCTCCGGCCGATGCGCTCGACCAGGCCCGGCACTGGCTGGCCGAATTCGGCGTGCGCGAAGAGCTCTGGCGCGCCTATCCCAGCACTTTTTCGGGTGGCGAGCAGCAGAAGGTGAACCTTGCCCGCGCTCTGATCCTGCCGCAGCGCCTGCTGCTGCTGGACGAACCCACCGCATCCCTCGATGCCGGCGCCCGCGCCGCCCTGGTCCGGCGCCTCGGCGACCTCAAGGCGCAGGGTGTCGCCATCATCGGCGTGTTCCACCATCCCGGCGACGTGGCCCAGTTGATCGATCGCGAAATCGACCTGGCGACCCGCGCCGTCTCCGACGAAAGCGAGCGAGAAGATCATGTGGCTGTCTGATTTCCGTATTGTCCTGGCCGACACCGTCATCGACCGCGGCGCTTTGCGCATCGAAGACGGCATGATCGCCGAACTGCGCGAAGAGCCGGTGGAGCATGCCGATATTGTCGGCGACGGCCTGATCCTGATGCCCGGCATGATTGATATGCATGGCGACATGATCGAGCGCGAAGTCGAGCCACGCCCCAATGTGCGCATGCCCATGGAATTGGGCCTGCGCGACCTGGACCGGCGCCTCGCCAACTCAGGCATCACCACCGCCTATGCGGCTTTGTCCTTCAGCCCCGGCTCGACCTATGGCCACATGCGGTCCTACGACTTCACCAGCCAGATGATCCGCGACTTGCGGGCCTTTGCTCCCAGCTTGCTGGTCGATCACCGCGTGCATGCCCGCTTCGAAGTCACGTTTCCCGCTGCTCTCTCGGTGGTCAAGGAACTGATCGCCGAGGGCTCGGTCGATCTCATCTCGCTCTGCGACCATACGCCGGGGCAGGGCCAGTATCGCGATCTCGCCAAGCAGGCCGAGATGCTGTCCAAGTCCAAGGGCATTACGCTCGAACAGGCCGCCGAAAACCTGCAGCAGCGTATCCGCGATCGCCTTGAGACCGCCGGCGATCTCACCGCCACTCTGCGCGCCATCGCGCAATACTGCGCCCTCCACGGCGTTCCGGTGGCCAGCCACGATGACGACACCGTCGAAAAGGTGGCCCAGATGCAGGGGCTGGGCGCCGGGATCAGCGAATTCCCCGTGACCATGGAAGCAGCTCGGGAAGCCCGGGCACGCGGTCTGGTCAACGCCATGGGTGCCCCCAACGCCCTGCGCGGCACCTCCTATTCCGGCAACTTGTCGGCACGCGATGTCCACGCCGCCGGCCTGCTCGATATGCTCGCAGCCGACTATCACCCCTCCGCCATGCTCCCCGCCGTCCTGGTTCTGGCGCAGACCGATCCGGAGGGACTTGCGGGAGCCGCGCGCTATGCCACGCTCAATCCTGCCCGTGCGCTTGGCCTTGAGGATCGCGGCGAGATCCGCACCGGCCTGCGAGCCGACCTCGTCATAGCCGACGACCGCGGCGTGGGTCATGTCCGCACTGTCTTCAGCAGGGGCAGGGCCATCTACTCGGACGGCTCCCTCCCGCAGGGCCAGGTCAAAAACGTCACGAGCATGTCATTCGGATGAGTTAACGCTGTCATGTGAGGTCGCTAGAACCGGGGCATGGACTGAACCAGTCCCGGATCGGTCAACCTGGTGGAGGGCACGCGATGCTGGAGCTTCGCAAGATCACCAAGGCTTTCGGTGAAACCGTCGCCGTCAACAATGTCTCGCTGAACTTTGCGCCCGGCCAGATGGTCGGTATCATTGGTCGCTCGGGTGCCGGCAAGTCGACCCTGCTGCGCCTGATCAACCGGCTGGCCACGCCGGGTAGCGGCGACATCACCTTTGAGGGCACCAGGGTCTCGACGCTCACGGGCAAGGCCCTGCGGGAGTGGCGCGCCCGCTGCGCCATGATCTTCCAGCAGTTCAACCTGGTGAACCGCCTTGATGTCCTCACCAATGTGCTGATCGGACGCATCGGGGAGACCGGCACCTTGCCGGTCATGTTCAAGCACTTTTCGCAGGCAGACCGTGCCGCTGCCGCCCTTGCGCTGGACCGGCTGGACCTCTTGCCCCAGGCGCTGCAGCGCGCCGACACGCTCTCGGGCGGCCAGCAGCAGCGGGTAGCCATTGCCCGGGCGCTGATCCAGAACCCGAAGGTCATCCTGGCCGATGAACCGATCGCGTCGCTCGATCCGCGCAATGCCCGCCTCGTCATGGAGGCCCTCCGCCGCATCAACCGTGAAGATGGCATTCCGGTCATCTGCAACCTTCACACTCTCGACGCGGCCCGGGCCTACTGCGATCGCATCGTCGGCATGGCGCATGGACGTGTCGTCTTCGACGGCACGCCCGAAATGCTGACCTCTCAGGCGATCCAGGCCATCTATGGCGATGCTGGTTCGTCAGACGAGGTCGATGAAAGCCTGACCTCCACGCTCGGCGCCATCCCGGTGCCGCAGCCGGCGAGGATCCCAGAATTGGCCGGTGCCAGCCTCTAGGCGGCGGTCAACCTACGACCAAAACAAATCATCACCGGAGCTCACGACCATGAACACGTTCATGCGCCGCACCCTTGCGGCTGCCCTGATGGCGGCTGCCATCGTCGCCCCTGCCTTCGCCCAGGATTGGCGCGAGCAATATCCCGAACTCAGCATCGGCATCTCGTCCAGCGAGAATGAAGCCGACGCCATCGCCCGCAACGAGGGTTATGCTGCCTATCTCAGCCGCAAGCTGGGCGTGCCGGTCAATGTCGTGCGCGGTACCGACTATGCGGCCGTCATCGAGGCCATGCGCGCCGGCCAGGTGCAGTTCGCCTCCATCGGTCCGGCAAATTATGCCCTGGCCCGCAAGGTGATGGGCGACGGCGTGACGCCGGTGGCCGTCAGCCTCGATCGCGAAGGCGCCAAGGGCTACTATTCCATCGTGGCCGTGCGTGCCGACAGCCCCTACCAGTCGCTGGACGATCTGAAGGGCAAGAGCTTCGCCTTTGCCGACCCGAATTCGACTTCGGGCTACGCCGTCCCCTCCTACTACCTCTCCACCGAACTCGACACGTCGGCCGACGAGTACTTTGGCGAAGTGGCCTTCTCCGGCGGTCACGAGCAGAGCGTGATCGCTCTGGTCAACGGCACGTTCGAGGCCGTTGCCACCCACTGGACCAACGAGACGCGCGGCAACATCCAGCGCATGGTCGAAAAGGGTCTGGTGCCGGAAGGGTCGACCCGCATCGTGTGGAAGTCGCCGATCATCCCCGGCTCGCCCGTCGTGATGCGCACCGACCTGCCGGAAGAGCTCAAGGCTGCCTTCACCGAAGCCATCTTCGCCTTTGCCGAAGAAGACCCGGAAGCCTTCAACGAACTGCATTCCGGCGAGTCCTCGGGATACGCGCCCGCCACGCATGAAGACTATCTCGATGTGATCGCCATCACCGAATACAACGCCGAGCAGCGCAAGGCGAACGCCAACTGATCCAGCTCAAGGGCGCGGGGCCATGCTCCGCGCCTTCTGCCATTGGAGGCTCCCCATGACCGATGTCCATGTCGCCACGCTGCCGGCCGAGGCCCGTCTGACCGGCTTCGAACAGCGCTACCAGCAGCAGCGGAAGCTGCGCCTGGCCTGGACCCTGCTCTATGTTGGCCTCTTCGTCGCCGCCCTGATCGGCTCCATGCAGGTGAGCGCCTTCAACCCCGCAAAGCTTGCGGCGGGCCTGCCCAAGGCCTGGAACTACATTTCTGGGACGTTCCCGGCTTTGCACTGGGAGACGCTCGGCGCCGATATCGCCGACTGGTACTGGGGCATTCGCTACTGGCTCAGCCTGCTGGTGGAAACAGTTCTCATGGGCTTTGTCGGCACTGTGCTGGGCGGCGTCATCGCCCTGTCGCTGTGTTTCTTTGCCTCGCGCAACCTGGCGCCGAACGGGACCGTCTATTTCGTCAGCCGCCGCTTGCTGGAATTCCTTCGCACTGTCCCCGAACTCGTCTTCGCGCTCATTTTCGTCTACGCCTTCGGCCTGGGTCCCTTCGCCGGCGTCCTGGCCATTGCCATTCACACCGGCGGTTCACTCGGCAAGCTGTTTTCCGAGGTGAACGAGAACGTGGATGAACGCCCCATAGAGGGGATCCGCGCAGCCGGCGGCACCTGGCTGATGATCCAGCGGCTAGCCGTCGTTCCCCAGGCCCTGCCCAACTATGCCAGCTATCTGTTGCTGCGCTTCGAGATCAATGTCCGCGGCGCGGCCGTGCTCGGCGTGGTCGGGGCAGGGGGCATTGGCGAGGATCTCTACGTCGCCATTCGCCAGTTCGAATACACCGATATCAGCGCCATCATGCTGCTGCTGATCGCCATGACCGCCATAATCGACATGACCTGCGAGTCCATCCGCCACCGCCTGATCGGCCACGATCTGGGCAAGGGGAACTGACATGAGCATCTCCGCCACCGAGCGCCTGGCGTCCATCCGGCAGGCCCATCCAGAAGTCTTTCACCGCCCGCTCGGCCAGCGCCTGCTGCCTGTGGCCGGCTGGGGGGCCGTGCTGGCCGTGCTGGGCTTCGGCCTGTGGTGGATCGATGCCTCCCCCGCCCGCATTTGGCAGGGGCTGGACAAGCTGGGCTTTCTGGTTCGCTTCATGTGGCCGCCCAGTGATGGCGGTGTGTTCCATGAGCACGCCTTTGCCATGCTCGAAACCCTTGCCATGGCGTTCCTGGGCACGGTAGTGGCCGCCTTGGTTGCATTGCCGCTGGGATTCCTGGGCGCCAAGAACGTCGTGCCCAACTGGCTCTTCCACTTCACCCTGCGCCGCGGCTTCGACACCCTGCGCGGCATCGACAGCCTGGTCTGGGCGCTGATCTTTGTCAGCGCCGTGGGCATGGGGCCGTTTGCAGGCGTACTGGCGATCGCGGTGTCCGATGTCATGGTCTTCTCCAAGCTCTTCGCCGAGGCGATCGAGAACGTCGAACGCAAGCAGATCGAGGGCGTCCGTTCGGCGGGCGCCAGCCCGGTCCAGACCTTGCGCCTGGGAGTCTTTCCGCAGGTCTTTCCGGTCATGCTGAGCCACATCCTTTACTTCTTCGAAGGCAATGTGCGCTCGGCGACGATCCTGGGCATTGTCGGGGCGGGCGGCATCGGGCTGCAATTGTCCGATCGCATCCGCATCAACAATTGGGACGAGGCGGCCTTCATCATCCTGATGATCCTGGTCACCGTTTCGATCATCGACAACATTTCCCGGCGCATCCGCGTCAAGCTGATCGAAGCGGCCCCAAACAGAGTTCAATAGTGAAGCGTACCGGCGGGTACGGCGCATACCTTGCTCAAGATGGCTTGCTAATATTAGCACATCGTGCATTAGCATGGCTCCTGATCAAGTCCGAACCAGCCATGACCCGCCCAGCCAGCTCCTCTACTCCCCGCAAGGGTACTGTCTCGCGCGCCGGCCGCCGCAGTGCCGTGCGACGGGTCACCATGACCGATGTGGCGCGTGAAGCGGGGTGCTCGCAGGCCACCGTATCATTCGTCCTGAACGATGCCCCGGGGATAAGATTGTCGCCCGAGACCCGCAAACGTGTGGTGGAGGCGGCGCGTCGCCTGGGCTATGTCAGCGCGGCCCCGGCATCGGGGCGGCCCGGTCCGCTGGCCGGCAACCGGCGCGGCCGCCGGATCGGCTTCGTGGTCGACCAGCTTGCGACCAGCCCCGAGGCGGTGCAGGCCATAGAGGGCCTGAGCCAGGCCTCGCGGGCGGCAGGGGACATGGTGCTCGTGTCGCAGACCTACAATGATGCCGAAGCCGAGGCGGATCTCATCGAAGCCTTTGTCGAGCAGGGCGTGGCGGCGCTGGTCTACATGACCATCTTCACCCGCGAGGTAGAACTGCCCACAGCCCTGAAAAACCTCGAAATTCCGGTGCTCCTGCTCAACTGCTACGCGCCCGGCCAGCCGCATCCGGCCGTGGTTCCGAGCGAGATTGCTGGCGGGCAGCGCTCCACCCACCACCTGATCACGATGGGACACAGGCGCATCGCCACTATAACCGGCGAAATCTGGATGGAGGCCGCCCAGGACCGCTTGAAGGGTTATCGCCGGGCCCTGGCCACCGCCGATATTCCCTTCGATGCGGAACTGGTGTTCGAGGGTGATTGGTCCGCCAGCGCCGGCTATGACGCCACCCGCAGGATCCTGGCGCTGCGCGACGTGCCCACAGCCATCTTCTGTCAGAACGACCGCATGGCGATCGGTTGCTACGAGGCACTCAAGGAGGCGGGATACGATATTCCCGGCGACATGTCCGTCGTCGGCTATGACGACGAGGAGATCGCCCGCCACCTGCATCCGCAATTGACCACGTCGGTGCTGCCGCATCGCGCCATGGGGCAGTGGATTGCCGAGCAACTGGGGGAGGGGGCCGAGGCCGACCGCTATCCACTGACCAAGCTGGAATGCCCGCTGGTGGAGCGGGCCTCCGTGGCCAAGCCGCGGGATTGAGCGCTCATTCTGGGCGGCGGGGCGCCGGCCGCGCCTGGGACCATTGCGTTCGGTCGTGCTACTCCTTTGGTGACGCTATCGAATTTCGTTCGATGAGTTCACATTCCAACTTGAGCTTCTGCAGCCGTTCGTCGGCGTCAATGCCCTCCAGGCCATCGAGCAGCTGGCCCACGGCCCAGCGTGCCATTTCGTCATGGGGCAGGTCCATGGACGAAAGCGGCGGGTCCATGTTGGCGGCGATGTCTTCGTTGTCGAAGCCGATGATGGAGATGTCGTCGGGGATGCGCAGGCCGATGGTCCGGGCTGCCTCATAGCAGCCGATGGCGGTGCGATCGCAATAGCAGAAGATCGCGGTGGGTGGGTCGGGTTGGGAGAGCAGGGCGAGGGCCCGTTCGCGGCCGGCACGGATCGACCAGCCCCCCAGCGTGACCAGCGACTCTTCCACGGGGACGCCCCAGGCCTCCATGGCCTGGCGGAAGCCCTTTTCCCGGTCGACCGCTGCGTCCTCCAGGTGTTCTCCGGCAAGATGGGCAATCCGCCTGTGCCCGGCGCGCAGCAGGGCTTCGGTGGCCATGTAGCCGCCCACAATGTCGCCGGGCACCACGGCCGGATGGCGAAGTCGCTTCTCGTAGCAGTTGAGCAGCACTAGCGGCAGGGCTGAAAACGCTTCGGGAACAATGACATCCCGGGTAATCAGCGTGCAGTAGATCGCGCCGATGGCGTTCTGGGCGACCAGCATGTCGAGGCCCGCCTGCTCCAGCGCTGGGTCATTGCCGGTGCAGAAGGTGGCGATGGTCACCTG
>CAMLOA010000024.1 GCA_946481445.1 uncultured Devosia sp.
GGCAATGATCTGCCGAATGGACGACAGGATTTCGTCCATCGAAGGTTCTTTGGGTGCAGGCTTGTTCATCAGTGCCTCGTACTCGTGCGCCGCAAACCGGGAAGGGCAATCCGCCGACAGCCACTAAACCTGATTCGTCCCCATCACCTTAGACCCCATGAAAGGAATAAGGAATCGCTCCGGACAGGGCACAAGGGGTCTTCCACTAAAACTTGTGGCCGGGACTGACCCGGCCACAATGGATGGAGAAGCTGGCGGGTACTACTCCGCGACGGTGCGCAATTCCTGCCACACGTCGTCCACGGTCTGCTGGTACTGCACCGCCGACTTCACCTCGACCGGAAGGCCGAGATCGGTCGCGGTCAGCCGACCCATTGCGGCGAGCAGCGAAAACGTCGCGATCACCTTGTTGGCCGATGCATTGATCAGCCCTTCGCGCGCCGTGGTGAGTTCGGCCTGGGCGTTGAGCACGTCCAGCGTCGTCCTTGTGCCGAGATCGCGCTCCTGGATGACGCCATCGAGCACTTCCCTGCCAGCGGCGACCGCGGCGGTTGCGGCGGAGATCTGGGCGTCCGCGCTCTGGATGCCGGCCCAGGCGGAGATCACCGCTTCCCGAATCTGGTCATAGGTCGACATGGCGTCGACCTCGGTCTTGATCTGCTCGATATTTGCCTTGCGCACGCTGGCCCCGAGCGCACCGCCAGCATAGAGCGGCACGGTGATCTGGAAGCCGATCGAGGCACTGAGGCCTGCAGTACCGAACCCGGCCTGATCACGCGCCGAAGCCCCTAGGGTGCCGTTGATCGTGGCGGTGGGACCAAACGCGGCCTGCGCCCCGTCCACCCCGGCCTGGGCCGCCCGGATGGCGGCCTTGGACAGCAGAATGGCCGGATGGCCAACCTCGGCTTCCGCAATGGCAGCCTGCAGGTTGCCCGGAACCAGACCACCATAATTGTGCGAGGCCGTCAGGTTCTGCGGCGCGATGCCAACATAGCGCTGGAAGGTCGCACGGCTGATCTCGAGGCTGGCCAGGGCAGCCCGGTACACGGCATCACCCTGGGCGAGACGCGCACGCGCCTGCGCCACGTCGATGCGCGTTCCTTCCCCCACATCCAGCCGATCCTGCGCGGACTGCAGCTGGGCCTGGAAGAAGCTGACATTCTCTTGCCGCAGGGCCACCAGCTGGCTGTCCGTCAACACGGACATATAGGCCTGGACCACGGCAAGCAGCACATTCTGCTCGGTGTTGCGGATCTGGTATTCGGCAACCTCGGCTCCGGCACGCGCCTGCTCGATCTGCGCTTCGGTCCGGAAGTTGTCGAAGATCGTCTGGTTGTAGGAGAGGCCGGCCGAATAGGTCGAACTGGTGGACCAGTCGCCGCCGCCATAGTTGAGGCTCTTGGTGCCACTCAGCGACGCGCCGATCGTCGGGCGCTGTCCCGCCTGGGCCAGCGCCACGTTCTCCGCCGCCGATTTCGCATTCAGCAGCGCCGCCTGCAGGTCAGGCGCGTGATCGTAAGCTTGCGCCAACGCCTGAGAAATCGACTGCGCCTGAACCCCCGACAGGGTCAGGGCAGACAGGCTCAGCGCCAGCACGCTCGCCACGACAGTGCTACCAAATCTCATCAACCCGCCTCCAGACCCCCACAGAGTACGCGCCGCACATGGTGTTCACAACCAGCCGCGGCAATACCGGGAAACTCAACTGCTGAAAATGTGCGCCGGCGTGACTCGTCGGCAACAGATTAGAACACAAACCGCTCTTCCGGCTTGGCGGTAAACAGCGGAGGAAGGCTTGCATTGAACTCCGGGCGCGATGCAACGCCATCTCCGGTCTTCAAGAAGACTGTCGCAACCGCTACGGCACCGGAGCGAATCAGGGCCACCAGGCGCCCACCATCCTTGAGCACATCGAAGAAGCTGTCCGGCACCACTTCCAGGGCGCCCTCGACGATGACGACGTCAAATCGGTCCTTGGCAACTGCGGCGATCTCCCCCGCCGATATGGTCGCGTTGCCGATGCCAAGGTCGGCCAAAGAGCCGCGCGCTGCGTCCGCGAGCGCGGCATCGCCCTCGAGGCCGACCACGGAGCCGGCTAGCCCGGCGATGATGGCCGTCGAATACCCGGTGCCGGCTCCCACGACCAGCACGGCATCGGCCTCGTCGATGTCACCGAGCTGAATCAATCGCGCCAGCGTGGCCGGGGCGGACATGAAACGCCCCGTTCCGGGCGTACCGAACCACTGCACGTCGTCGATATAGGCCAGATCACGGCGAGCGGCAGGCACGAAGTTCTCGCGCGGTACGACACTCATCTGCGCCAGGATGCGCCAGTCGGTAATGTTGCTTGGCCGGAGCTGGTTATCCACCATGAACTCACGCGCGCGCTCGAAATCGACCATGCCGAATCCCGCAATTGAACCATATGACGGACGTGAATATCCCTCACCCCGCCCTCTTGGCAAGCCAGCCCGCACGGAGCGCGACAAAGGGCGCCGGCGCCGGTGACCGGTTCGGAGCGACATGTCGCGCTCCGTTTGTCATCGAAACAGGGCGCAGGGACGGCTGCAGTCAGGCGGTGGTGGCAGAGGCCCGCGTCACCTGCGACAGGGCAATATCGGCTTCAAACACCAGGCCATCCTCATCGCGGAACGTATAGCTTCCCCCCATCTGGGCAACCACGCCCTTGATGAGACGCATGCCCATGCTCCGGCCCAGTTCGGCGCCCCCCAGTCCGACCCCACTGTCGCGGACAGTCAGGCGGGCAAGGCCGTTGTCGAGCTTGCGCAGCCCGATCGATATCCGCCCCGGACGCCCATCGGGGAAGGCATACTTGAACGAATTGGTGACCAGTTCGCTCAGCAGCAGCGCCAGAGGCGTAGCATGGTCCCGATCCACATCGACCGGGTCCAGGTCGAATTCGATCTGGGCGGCGGAGCCATAGGCGGCCTTCACCTCGTCGACGACGGCCGGAATGAAGGCCGAGGCGTCAATGTCCATGTAGCGGTCGTGCTTGTAGATGTGCTCGTGCATGGCGGCCATGGCGGCAAAGCGGCTTTGCAGGTCGCGCTTGGCAGATTCCGGAATATCCTGCAGGCGGACGAGGGCCTGGACGGACTGCATGTTGTTCTTCACGCGATGGTGGATCTCGCGGAACAGCATGGTGTTCAGGTCCACCGAGGCCTGCAGTTCCTTGGCGCGCCGGGCGTCGCGGGCGAGCAGGCGGACGATCCACCAGCACCCCAGCACCAGGGCGATGATGATGGGAGAGGCGATGAAGATGACCGTGACGATGGCCGTCGTGAAACCGGCCCAGGTCTGCTGCGTCGCAATGGAGGCCAGCGCGAGGATCTGCGTGCCCGGCACACGACGGTAGCTGACGGTGCGGGCCACGCCATCCACCGGTGAGCTGTCCGAGGCATAGGTGCCGGCGTCGCTGGCCGGAAGATGCTGCGTGAAGAGTGGCAACTGGCTGAGGTCCATCGCCCCCTCGGTGGGCGGGTAGCGGGCCATCAGGTGGCCGTCGTCCCGCACGAAGCTGATGGTGGAGCCCTCATCAAGGGACAGGGTGTTCCACAACTCCTCCAGCAGCGATTCCGAGAACGAAACCATGATCGCGCCAGCAAACGCGCCTTGCCGTTCGATCCGCTTGCTGAACACGAATATCCGGTCGCCCGTTATGCGGCTGATGATGAGGGCAGACGTATAGAAATCGGCGCCATCGCGGAGCGCCGTATAATACTCGCGGTCGACGACGGACACGGCGCTTGCCCCGGGCACAGTGGCGTAGATGGTGTTGGCCTGGGCATCGATCACATAGACCTCGGTGGCGGTGGGTAGGCCCTCAAGCACCGACATGATCTCCTCGGAGGTTCCGAGCAAGTGTGGCCCCAGCGCCGAATCAACCCGGCGCAGCGTCTGATTTGCGACTTCCGATATCCAATAGGCGTTGGTGGCTACCACCTGGGAAGCCGCATTGGCGCGGTCCTCCAAGCGCTGCTTGGTCTGGTCTATTCCCACCACGATGAAATAGGCGAACAGCCCAACGAACAGTCCAAAGAAAGCCAGCATGAGGCCGATTGCCAGACGCGCCGCGGACACGCCGCTCCAGCTCAACTTCGCTCGCATATGCTGCTATACCCCCGGGCGCGCCTCCGGGCGATACCCCCGCCCGGAGCGATAATGCGCCAGTCTCGCATAGGTTGCATCAATCCTGCGGCTTGGATGGGGGTGTCTTCACCGGCTGATCCTGCCGGGTTCCGTCGGGACGCCGGCCCAGGTCATCAATGTTGTCATCCTTCTGATCACCGGGCTCGGTCTCGAGCGGCGCCGGTCGGGTCTTGTCCTTGTCCACGGCAAATCTCCTTGCTTCGACCTCAAGGAATCGCGTGAACGCGCAAAAGGTTCAGCATGTGCAGAGTATGGCCCTTGCCTCCCCCGTCGCCGTGCCTTAGAACCCGGCACCCAGAGGCCTCGTGGCGGAGTGGTTACGCAGCGGATTGCAAATCCGTGTACTCCGGTTCGATTCCGGACGAGGCCTCCATCAAATTCCACAACATAATCAGCTAGTTGCGACACCCCAGTGAGCCTCCAGCCCGGAGCCGTGTTGCGTGACCCGACCCGGCATTCACGGGCCTTTCTCGGCACGCCCGGCGAATCCATGCGACATGGCTGCGACATGCTGGCAAGCCGGAACGGGTGGAGAAACGGAATCGCTCAGATGGTCGTATTGGTTCTCATGTCCTTTCGGCCACACCCTGCGCCGCTATCTCACCTAGCGCTGCGCCAGCCTGTGTAATGACGAGCTGACTGGCTTCGCGTTCTGCCAAGCCCCGGGAAACCAAGAAGAATACAGCGGCCTCGTCATCGGTCCCGAATAGTGAACGGAGAGCTACCGGTCCCCCATGAATTCGGCGCAACAGGCCATACGAGTAGGCCGGAATATGCTCGAGTCTACGCGTCTTTCGTGTGGGATGCCGAATGCCGGCCCGAACGGCCGGCCGCATGAGATCGGAGGCTTCGTGCGTAAAGCAGAGTGCTTCCAACCAGGAGGCAACGCTGATCGGTATCGGTGTTGATCCTTCAACCCACTCCTCAACCAAGCGGCTGTCGATCTCTAGACACTGGGCGAGGGTTGACGGCGCCCACCGAATGGTCTCCAGACAACCCTGCAACCGGCTTGGCGTCATGATGTGCGCCCTCCCACCACGTGCCCCATGAAGGCGCGTTGCAAAGGATAGTCCTCGGAAAAGTACAATTCGCGTATAGCCCCGCCGTCATAGCGAACTTCCTCGGCCTCAAGCATCGAACCTGGCTGCACGCTCAACGGCAGCTCTTCAATTGTATACCGGACTGCTTCTGCCAAAGACGGAAACCGCTGGTAGCGGGACACGCTCCTCGTTTTGTGATTTCGGCCCGGATAGAGTTCGGCGGGAGCGTTGTAGTTGGTCATGGCCAGTTCCTTGCTGAAGCACGCGCAATGGGGTGCCGCGGCGACACAACGTTCATGATCCAGGGGATAGAGGGAACCGAGGGCGTATGAAACGCATACACTTGATATAGGTATCAGAGAGGGCGCATATAAGGCCTCGCCGGCAGACAACTGCTCATTGAGGTTACTCGCCTCCTCCACCGCGATATCAGTCGGAGAGGCGGCCCTCCTGAGTTGACTGGCGACTGCACCCCGAGAGCTCTCGCCCTCGCATCGAGCCGAAATTTTGACTTCACCCCGGTTCTGACCCCGCTTAGGCTGTCGGCGAGCTCAAGAGGGGAATCGGCGTGGCGCAGATTCAGACCGGCGCCGCGTCGGACAAGCGTGAAGCCATCCAGCCCATCATGGCTGGGGCACTGGCGGCCATCGTTGGCTATGCCAGTACGTTTACTCTCGTGCTGGCCGCACTGACTGCGGCTGGAGCCTCTCCACAGCAGGCGGGTTCCGGGCTGATGAGCGTGTGCATCGCCATCGGCATCCTCAATGTGGTGGTCAGCGCACGCATGAAGGTGCCTGTCAGCTTCGCCTGGTCGACGCCGGGCGTGGCCTTCATCCTGACGGTCGGCGAGCCCGTTGGCGGCTTTCCCGCGGTGGCCGGGGCGTTTCTGGTCGCGGCGGCGCTGATCGTCCTGACCGGATTGATAAAGCCGCTGGCCCGCCTGATCGCCGCAATTCCAGCGGCGGTCGCCAACGCGATGCTTGCGGGAATGCTGCTGACCCTCTGCCTGGCGCCGATCACGGCCGTCGCGGAAATGCCGGCCCTGGCCCTGCCCGTGCTCCTGGCCTGGATCGTCGGGCTGCGTTTCGCGCGGCGCTATGCCGTACCGATTGCGGTTGTGGTGACGGGCGTGCTCCTGGCTGCCACGACCGATTTGCCAGCCGGTGCCCTGGACGGAAGCTGGCCCAGCCTTGTCCCGGTCATGCCTGTCTTCACCTTCGATGCCATCGTGCGTATCGGCCTGCCGCTCTATGTCGTGACCATGGCGTCGCAGAACCTGCCCGGGCTCGCTGTGATGAAGGCCAACGGCTTCGTGCTGCATCCAGCACCGCTCTTCATCATGACAGGCATCAGCAGCGCCCTGACCGCGGTGTTCGGCGGGCATAGCAGCAACCTCGCCGCCATAACCGCGGCCATCTGCGCCGGGCCAGAGGCCCATCCTGAGAAGGGCAAGCGCTGGCCCGCGCCTGTTTCGGCGGGTGTCGTCTACCTGCTTCTGGCGCCTGCCGCGAGCCTGGCGGCAGCTTTCATCGCTGCCTCGCCCCCTTTGCTGATCCAGGCCGTTGCAGGGCTGGCCCTGCTCTCGAGCCTGACAGCCGCCCTGTCTGGCGCGCTTGTCGTTGAAGAGACACGGCTTCCAGCCATCCTCACCTTCGTGACCACCGCCTCCGGCATCACCATCATGGGCGTGGGCGCGCCGTTCTGGGGCCTGATCGCCGGCATAGGCATGCTGGCAATCATGCGGATGGGGGTGCCGGCGCCTGCAACCGGGCCTGAGGGCAAGTGAAGCCCGTTTACGGCCTTATCATTGCGGGCGGCGAAGGCCGTCGCCTCGGCGGCGTGCGCAAGGGTGACTTGCGCCTGGGTGGCGAGCGGCTTGTCGAGCGGCTGGCGCGCGCCTTCGCTGACGTGGAGCCGCCATTGCTGGTCGCCACGGGACCGGGCCTCTACGCAGGGTTCCTCCCGCCGGGCAGTGTTGGTCTTCCCGACGCCGCCCCCGATCATCGGGGGCCGCTGGCCGCGCTGGCAGCAGCGGTCGATTGGCTGCGATCGGAAGGCATCGGCGAAGGTGTGCTGCTGACAGCCTCGGTGGACGCCCCGCTGCTGCCAGGCGACTATGCCAGGCGCCTCATCGATGCACTGGCGCGGGCTCCGGCCGCTTGCGCCGCCTGGGGTGACACATTCTATCCGACCAATGCGGCCTGGCGGATCGAAGCCCTGCGCGACCTGCCCGCCATGCTCGGGTCGGCGGACGCGCCGAACAGCCCCAAATCCCTGCTTCGCCGGCTTGGTGGCACCAAGGTCGACTCGTACGAACCGGGCCGAGACAACCCCTTCGTCAACGTCAATACCGTTTCGGACCTGCTGGCCCTGGAGCGGCGGGTGCGCAACTGACCGGCCTGTCGCAACTTATTCACATGCGGGACGATAGGGGCTTGGCAAAGCAAATCAAGTTCGCTACACGGACCTCGCCTTCGCACAGAGGGCGCCGAAAGTGTTCCGCGATAGCTCAGTTGGTAGAGCGTTCGACTGTTAATCGAATGGTCGCTGGTTCGAGTCCAGCTCGCGGAGCCATCGGCCCCTGTTGCTTTCATTCCCTTCTCAGCAGCATTGCCAGTGGTCCCGCGGCGCGCTACGGGTGCCCTATTTAAGGCATTTGGATTTCCTACATGGACGCCGTTTCCGGCAAACCTGCTGCGCCCCTGGTGCAGCGCACCTCGCTTGTCGTCATTCTCGCAGTCAGCGCCTCGCACCTGCTCAATGACCTGATGCAGTTCATCCTGCCGGCGCTCTATCCCCTGCTCAAGGACGCCTACGGACTGGACTATGTGCAGATCGGTCTGATCACCCTGGCCCAGCAGATGACGGCATCCATCCTGCAACCGGTCGTCGGCCTCTATACCGACAAGCACCCCATGCCGTTCGCGCTGGCCGTATCCATGGTCTTCGCCCTGGGCGGCGTGATCCTGATCGCAACTGCGAACAGTTTCGGGCTCCTGGTGCTGGCGGCCATGATCGGCGGCATCGGGTCGGCAATCTTTCACCCGGAAGCATCGCGCGTGGCCCGGCTGGCCTCCGGCGGGCGGCTCGGCTTTGCCCAATCCCTGTTCCAGGTGGGCGGCAATCTCGGGACGTCGATCGGCCCCCTGGCCGCTGCCTATTTCCTGCTGCCGCGCGGGCAAGCCAGCACGGCATGGTTCGCCATCGTGGCTGTCACCGGCCTGGTGATCCTGACTGCCGTTGGCCGCTGGTACGCTGATCACCAGAGGGCGCGTTCCGGCGCACCTGCGGCGCGGGCCGTGGCGGCGGTGCTGTCACGCCGGCGGCTCATGGTCGCCTTTGCCGTGATCGGCGCCCTGCTGCTGAGCAAATACGTCTATATTTCGTCGATCACCAGCTACTACAGCTTCTTCATGATCGAGAAATTCGACCTCAGGGCCGAGGATGCGCAGCTGTTCCTGTTCCTCTTCCTCGGCGCAATAGCCGCCGGCACTTTCGTCGGTGGCCCGGTGGGCGATCGCTTCGGCCGGCTGACCGTAATCTGGGTATCGATCGTGGGCGCCCTGCCCTTCACGATGTTGCTGCCCCACATGGACCTCACCGGGACCGCGGTCGTCAGCGTGATTGTCGGGCTCGTCCTGTCCTCCGCCTTTTCGGCCATCGTCGTCTATGCGCAGGAGCTTGTGCCGGGCAAAGTCGGCATGGTTGCCGGCTTCGTCTTCGGCTTTGCCTTCGGCATCGGCGCGATCGGTGCGGCAGTCCTGGGGGCGCTGGCCGACCAGATCGGCATTATCGCAGTGTTCCAGCTCTGCGCTTTCCTGCCCTTCCTGGGCTTCCTCACTATCCTGCTGCCGCGGCAGCGCGAACTGCTTCCTGAAAGGATCGTCTCATGAGCAATGGACATGGCGGCGAGATCGACGGCGAAAGCCAGATCACCCTGACGCGCACGATCGACGCTCACATCGACGACGTGTTCGCGGCATGGACCGATCCGGCGCTCATCGAGCAGTGGCAGGCCGATGAAGCCGAACTGGATGCGTTTGAAGGTGGCGAATATCGTTTCACCACGTTTGGCGACGACGAGGACCCCGAGGATCACGTGGTCAGCGGCGAAATCCTCCAGATCGTCGAGAACGAGAAGCTCGTCATGTCCTGGGTTCACAAGGATGGTGACGAAGAGGATGCAGACGAGCTGATTTTCGTGCTCGAGATACAGTTCAAGGCAATCGGCGACGGCCAGACCCGGATCACCCTGACCGAGCGCGGCCTGTCCCATGCCGATCCGGAGTCGCGCATCTTCTCGATGGAGGCCTGGAGCGCCGCCCTCGAACACCTGGCCGAAGTGCTCGAATAGTTCTGAACCGGATCGGCCTCCCGCGCGTAGTCGTGCCGGGAGGCATGCAATGGCCAAGACTTCGATAGCCTGGCTGCGCAACGATCTCCGCGTAGCGGACAATCCGGCGCTCGATGCGGCCATGCGCGCCGGTGAGCGTGTCATTGCACTCTACATCCATGAGCAAACGGGGGGGGTCCGTCCGCCCGGCGCGGCAGCACGCTGGTGGTTGCACCAGAGCCTGGTCCGCCTGGGCGCGGACCTGGCCGAACGCGGCGTCGAGCTGCTCGTCCGCGAAGGCGAGACACGGACCGCGGTAGCCAGCGCCGTATCCGAGACCGGGGCCGATGCAGTGTTCTGGAATCGCAGATATGCGCCAGGCGAATGCGCGGTGGATTCGGACATCAAGCAGGCCCTGCGCGACGGCGGGATGGACATACGCTCGTTTGGCGCCAACGTCCTGGTTGAGCCCTGGGACGTCGCCACGGGACAGGGACAGCCCTATTCGGTATTCACCCCCTTCTGGAAAAAGCTGCGGGAACTCGACATACCCCGTCCGCTGCGGCGGCCCGACCGGCTGCCGGCGGTCAGGGCCGGCGAGGCTGATCACGCCTATGTGGAACCGCCCTGGGCGGCGAAGCTCGGAGGTCACTGGGAGCCGGGCGAGCGGGGAGCCGGAAAGGCGCTGGAACGGTTTCTGGAAACCAGCCTGACGGACTATCCCGAGGGGCGGGACATCCCGGCACGCGACGTGACCTCCCGTCTCTCGCCGCATCTGCGGTTCGGCGAGATCAGCCCGCGCCAGATCTGGCATGCCGCGCAGGCCAAGGCGCATGCCGACGAGCGCTTGCGCGGGCCGGTGGAAAAGTTCCTCTCCGAACTGGCCTGGCGCGACTTCAGCTATCATCAGCTCTATCACCGCGCCGACATTGCCACCGAGCCGATGCAGGCCAAATACCGAAGCATGCAATGGCGGCAGGCCCCGGACGACCTTGAAGCCTGGCAGCGTGGACGAACCGGCATCCCCATGATCGATGCGGGCATGCGTGAACTCTGGCAGACCGGCTACATGCACAATCGCGTCCGGATGCTGGTCGCATCGCTGCTGACCAAGAACCTGTTGATCGACTGGCGTGCGGGTGAAGCCTGGTTCTGGGATTGCCTGGTGGACGGTGACGTCGCCAACAACCCGGCGAGCTGGCAATGGGTAAGCGGCAGCGGGCTCGATGCCGCCCCCTATTTCCGCATCTTCAATCCGGTAACGCAGGGCGAACGGTTCGACGCCGACGGGACATATGTCCGGCGCTGGCTGCCAGAGCTGGCAAACCTGCCAAACGAGTGGATACACAAGCCCTTCGAAGCGCCCAAGGCAGTTCTGCTCAAGGCAGGAGTCGAACTGGGCAAAACCTATCCCGCGCCGATCATCGACCTCAAGGCCACGCGCGACAGGGCGCTCGCCGCGGTCGCCCAACTCTCGTCCACGGAATGATAGTCCCGCCCGCCCCGGGTCGCGCACTGGCATTGCGCTGTTGACCATTGCAGCGAAATGCCGTGCCGAATGAACCGGTTGGAGCTTGCGAGGCCGGATGGCGCTCCTTAGGTTGAGGCCTCCTCTCCCAAAACAGTCGACCATGGCCAAGCACAAAGACCTCATCTCCGCCATCGGCAACACGCCGCTGATCCGCCTCAACCGCGTGTCCGAACTGACCGGCTGCGAAATCTGGGGCAAGGCGGAATTCCTCAACCCCGGTCAATCGGTGAAGGATCGCGCGGCCCTGTTCATCATCCACGATGCGGTCAAGTCGGGCGCGCTAAAGCCGGGCGGAACGATCGTCGAGGGCACGGCGGGCAATACCGGTATCGGATTGACGCTGGTCGCAAACTCGCTGGGCTTCAAATCGGTCATCGTCATCCCCGAGAC
>CAMLOA010000025.1 GCA_946481445.1 uncultured Devosia sp.
AACACCCACGACCACGCCATCCTGGGCGTGGGCGAAACCGGTCGCGCCGGCAATAATGGTCGTGCACAGCAGGACCGCTGCAAGCTTCTTCATGTCTGTCCTCCCTAGTGGGCGGCGAGCCCACACATTGCCGGTGGCATTGCCCCAGCGGGCCCCCTCCACCGGCGCCCTGAGCATATTAATTTCATTGCTCGAAAAAACCATTCGCATTCGCTTCGGGAGGAGTCAACATCAATTTCGAAACTCGAAATAAATACGATTGCGATATGCGCACAGGAGTGCTGAGTTGCGTGCGGGTGAGGAGTAGGCTGGTTGGCGCGTTTCGTCAGCGATAGCGACAGCGTCCGCCGGCAGAACCGGGGACTGGTGCTGGGTGCCCTGCGTATGCAGGGCCCCTTGTCACGCACGGCCCTGGCTGCGCAAACCGGGCTCAGCCACGCCAGCATTACCGCCATCACGCATGACCTGATCGCCCAGCAACTCATCGCCGAGTTGGAGCCCGCCGAGAAAACGGACAGCCGGTTGCGCGGACGGCCAGCGACGCTGGTCGGCTTCCAGCGTGCGGCCGGAACGGCTGCGCTGTTCGAGATCGATGTCAACCGTGTGCGCCTGTCGATGGTCGACTATGGGGGCATACTGGTTGACCGGCTGGAATACAGCCTGACCCCCACGACGTTCTCCCAGACCAACCCCACCGATTACCTGGCCGAACGCCTTGCGCACCTGCGCGAGCGCAACCCCGCATCCGGTCCGCTGCGGCGCGTCGCCATCTCCGTGCAGGGCATTCTGGACCGTGACGGTCATGGACTGCTGTGGTCGCCCATTGCCCAGTTGGCCAATCGCCCCTTCGGCCGGGAACTCGCCGAGCGGACCGGCGTATCGGTGACCCTCTACAAGCGCGGGCGCTTGCTGGCGGAGGGGGCTCGCTGGCTCGACCCTGCCCTGCATGATGCCAGCGTCGCCACCGTCTTCGTTGGCTCGACGGTCGCCATGGGCATGACCTTTCGCGGGCAGATCATGGGACGCAGTGCCGAGGGCGCTACCGAGTTCGGGCACATGAATCACATTCCCAACGGGGCATTGTGCCGCTGCGGCATGCGGGGCTGCATCGAGGCCTATGCGGCCGACTACGGCGTCCTGCGGGCGGCCTTTTCGGTGCCCGAAACCACGACCCCTGCCCCGGCCGTGCCGCGCGCCCAGTATGAGGGGCTGATTGCTCGCGCCGAAGCGGGCGACCGCAATGCCAGCCACGCGTTCAACTTGGCCGGGCGCGCCATAGGCTTCGGGCTGAGCCGCCTGATGGCCGTGTTCGATCCATCCCACATTCTCATCGTCGGACCCGGTGCGCGCGCCTTCGCGCTGATGCAGTCCGAGATCACGGCCGCGCTCGGAAGCGCTCTGGTCTGCCGCGTCATAGGCATGCCGCAGATCGTGGCACACCACGATGAAATGGAGCCAATATTCAAGGGGCTGCTGATGAAGGCGCTCAACGACATCGACCAGATCGATTTTGCCGCGCTGAGCTAGGCCGGCGGCAGCAGGCAACCCACGCCAACTTTGCAGCCCTGCCATGCAGTCCAGAACTGGCTGATCCCGCACGATTTCTCTGTAACTTGCCTTAAAAGTAGTTATCACTAGGACATTGACTTGTGAGTACTTTGTCCCATGGACGGAAAGATCGTTCCGATAGTTCTGGCTGGTGGACAAGGTACGCGACTTTGGCCGTTGTCGCGGGCCGCGCGGCCCAAGCAGTTCCTCTTGCTCAACGGCACGGAAAGCCTGTTCCAGCAAACCTTGCGGCGAGTTCAGGATCCTGCTGTCTACACGGCCCCGATCGTGATCACGAATTCCGAATATCGGTTTCTCGTGGCCGAACAGGCGTCCGAACTGGGGATCGGGCTGGCCGGCAACCTGCTGGAGCCGGTTGCGCGCAATACGGCAGCAGCCATCGCCGCAGCGGCCGCATTCGCCCGGGACCGCTCCGGCCACGATGCCATGCTCCACGTCCTGCCATCCGACCATGCAATCGTCGTGGACGAGGGATACCATGTGGCCATAGCCCGCGCCGCCCAGGCGGCCGCGCAGGGACAATTGGTGACATTTGGCGTCGTACCCACGCGCCCGGAAGCGGGCTATGGCTATATCCGCGCAAACGCCGAAATCGGCGGGCCAGCCGTCGCGGTCAGCCAGTTCGTTGAAAAGCCGGATGCGGAACGCGCTGCCAGCATGCTGGCGGAGGGAGGCTACTTCTGGAATTCGGGCATGTTCATGATGGAAGCCAAGGTCTTCCTGCGGGAGTGCGCACGGCTGGCGCCCGATACCCTCAGTGCCGCCGAGGCATCGCTGGCCCGGGCGCAGGTCGACCTGGACTTCATTCGTCTCGATGAGGCCAGTTTCGTGACCGCGCCCGACATCTCGGTCGACTATGCCATATTCGAGAAGACCGAGCTGGCGGCAGTTGTCGCCGTCGGTTTCGCCTGGTCTGATCTGGGCAGCTGGGACGCGGTGTGGAAGAGCGACGCCAAGGATGCCAATGGCAATGTCACGCGCGGCCCGGTGACCTTGGGCGGGGTCGCCAACTCACTGGTCGTATCCGACCATGCCCATGTCGTGGTCGACGGCCATCGGGATATCGCCGTGGTGGCCACCAATGACGCGGTCTATGTGGGGCGCCTGTCGGATGCCCAAAGCGTGCGCACCATGGTCAGTGCCCTCCGCTCCAGCAAGAGTACCGCAGCGCTGACGGAAGTTCACCGCACGACCTATCGCCCCTGGGGTGGCTATTCATCCATCCTGAGCGGGGAGCGCTTCCAGGTGAAGCAGCTCTTCGTCAAACCGGGCAAGCGGCTCAGCCTGCAGAAGCACCACCATCGCTCCGAGCACTGGATCGTTGTCCGCGGCACGGCGGAGGTGACCGTCGATGGTCACGTCAGAACCCTGGCAGAGAATGAATCCATCTATCTGCCGGTCGGCTGCGTGCACAGACTTGCCAACCCGGGCAAGATCGAACTGCAGCTCATCGAGGTCCAGACCGGGTCCTATCTCGGCGAGGACGACATTGTTCGCATTTCCGACGAGTTCGGGCGCGTCTTGCAGCCGCCCCTTTTGCCAGGATCTCAATGATGACCTTTACCAAGCGCGTACGAACAGCGGTGTTTCCTGTTGCCGGACTTGGAACCCGGTTTTTGCCGGCGACCAAGGCATTGCCCAAGGAGATGCTGACGGTGGTGGACCGGCCGCTGATCCAGTATGCGGTGGACGAGGCGCGGGAAGCCGGGATCGAGCATTTCGTGTTCGTCACCGGGCGCAACAAGGGGGTGATCGAGGATCACTTCGACCGCCAGTTCGAGCTCGAGACCACGCTGGAAGCCCGGGGCAAGACCCAGGCGCTGAGCGAGTTGCGCAAGGACCTGCCCTCGGCCGGCCGCACCAGCTTCACCCGCCAGCAGGAGCCCCTGGGCCTGGGCCATGCCGTCTGGTGTGCCCGCGACATCGTGGGCGACAACCCCTTCGCCCTGCTGCTGCCCGACATGCTGTTCAAGGGCACGCCGGGCGTGCTCAGGCAGATGATGGACGCCTATGAGGAGACCGGGGGCAATGTCATCGCCGTCGAGGAAGTGCCGCCGGCCGATGTCTCGTCCTATGGCGTGGTGGCGCGGGGCGATGGCCCCGACGAGGGCTTTGCGCTGACCGCCATGGTGGAAAAGCCCAAGCGGGAAGAGGCGCCGTCCAACCTGATCATTTCGGGGCGCTATATCCTGCAGCCCGACATTTTCAGCCTCCTGGCCGACCAGCCGCGCGGCGCGGGCGGGGAGATCCAGCTCACCGATGCCATGCAGACCCTGATGCGCAGCCAGCGCTTCACCGGGGTCAAGTATCGCGGCCAGAGCTTCGACTGCGGCAGCAAGATCGGCTTCCTCACCGCCAATGTCGTCTACGCCCTCGACCGCGACGACATCCGGCCCGGCTTCATCCGCGAACTGAGAAAGCTCGACCTGGAAGACCAGCTCTAGCGCGACAGGGTTATCCCCACCGTCACCCGGTGCGCCTCCTGCACGCCATTGGCCGTGCTGGTGGCGTGGTCGTAGCCGTAATCGGCAGTGATGGCTGTGTGGGCGTTGACCTTGTAGTCGGCGCCAGCGCCCCAGCCATAGCCGGTCTCGGTATTGGTGCTGCCCGTAAAGCTCGCCGTGCTCCAATCGGCCATGGCGCGCAGCGCCAGCCAGGAATTGACCGTATAGGCGGCTTCGGCATTGGCGGCATATTCGACGCGCGTCGTTCCCGGTGACTGCGGGCCGGAGGGCGTGACGGTCGTGGACAGGCCCGCCGTGAGGCGCCACGTCGGATCGGGGGTGAAGGTGACGCTGGCGTCGTAGAGCTGCGTGCGCACCTCGTCCAGGCTGGCCGCGTCGAAGCGGCGCCAGCCCAGGCCGGCCGAAACGCTGGCTTCGAGGATGTCGTTCCAGCGGCCGGTAACCCCGCCCCGCAATGTCATGTCGGTGGCATCGGGCTTGACCAGCAGCGTCGAGGACGGATTGTCGAACAGGTCGCGACCCAGCGACGCCACGCCGAAGACTTCCAGGATGGGCGTGGCCTGCAGACCCAGCCGCAGGCTGCCGTCGAGCAAGGTCACGTTCTGCTCGTGATTCTGCACCACCGAGCCATTGGTCAGTGTGGTGGGGCCATAGACATTGCGGGCAATGGCGCCGGTAAGGCCCAGATTGAACTTGCCGAACTGGCGGGTGACCCCCAGGCTCCCCGAACCGCTGAAGGTCTCGGGCGCGATGGCGACGTCCGCGGCCAGGCCAGGCGTGCCGGCAATGGCCTGGGTGAAGGAGAAGTCGCCGCCCAGCGCCACGGTGGTGACGCTGTCGAGCTCATAGGTGCCATCCAGCCCCAGGCGGAGGGCGCCGACATCGATCTGGCCATCCTGTGGCCGGACGATCTCGGCGCTGGCATCCACCACGGCCGAACTGCGCACGCCTTCATGGGTGAGCGTGATGGTGGGCACCAGCCAGGTGTCGAGCCGTTCACCCGCCGTCGCCTTGGCATAGGTGCCGCGCAGGGAGACGGACCAGTCGACATCGAAGAAGGGATGGTAGGGCTCGCGCAGCCAGTCGCCGCTGTCGAGCACGGGATCGGCCGGATAGATGCCCGGCTGCAGCCGCTCATTGTCGGCATTCGAACCATCGCCGCTGGCATGGTCGCCTGCGGCCAGCCCGGGCCCGGCAGCCAGTGCGAGACCGAGCGCCAGGGCGCTCGCTCGCCAGGTCAGGGGCCGCAATGGCTGGGACAAGGTCCGCTCCGAAAAAGCACAAAAGCCCTGACGCAAACCTGCTCCGGGCGGTGCCGCGATCCTTCCACCTTATGGTTAACGAAACCTTTCGGCCTCAGGCGATGGGCTCCACCTTGAGCACATTGCCCTCGGCGCCGACCACCCGCACGCGCGTGCCCAGCGGCAGGTCCGGACCCGACACGCGCCACACCGTGTCGCCCAGGGTAATCCGGCCGAAACCCTGTGCGATGGGCTGATCGAGCAGGGCTTCCTGGCCAACATTCTGTTCGGCGCGGTTGAGATAGGGGCGGTCGGTCGGCGTAGGGCGCCGGCGCGTGAAGCGCACCCAGACGGCGATGGTCACCAGCGACAGCACGCCGAAGATCAGCCACTGCAGCGGCCAGCCAATCGGCCAGATGAGCGCGGCAATGCCCACCACGATGCCGGATATCCCCATCCACAACAGGAAACCGCCCGGCACGACCAGTTCAAGCGCCAGCAGCACGAGCCCGGCGACCAGCCAGCTCCAGGGCGCATTGGCGGACAGAAATTCGATGACCTGCATGGCCGGCTATCCCTGACTGTCATTGACCGAGGGCGGCCGCGACGGGCGCGGCGCCGGCGCGCCGCCGCCGAACGTCTCGCGCGCAATCTCGGCAATGCCGCCGATCGAGCCGATGACGCTGGCCGCCTCGACCGGCAGCATCAGCACCTTCTGGTTGGGCGAGGTGGCGATCTTGCCCAGGGCCTCGATATAGTTGTTGGCGACGAAGTAGTTGATGGCCTGGACATTGCCCGAGGCGATGGCCTCGCTGACCATCTGCGTCGCCTTGGCTTCCGCCTCCGCCGAACGTTCGCGCGCCTCGGCATCGCGGAAGGCGGCTTCCTTGCGGCCCTCCGCCTCCAGCACCAGGGCCTGCTTTTCGCCCTCGGCCTTGAGGATGGCCGACTGGCGGCGCCCTTCAGCTTCCAGGATAGCGGCACGCTTCTCGCGCTCGGCCTTCATCTGCCGGCCCATCGAATCCACCAGGTCCTTGGGCGGATCGATATCCTTGATCTCGATGCGGGTGATCTTGACGCCCCATGGGGACACCGCCGTATCGACCACGCGCAGCAGGCGCTCGTTGATCTCGTCGCGATGGCTGAGCAGCTCATCGAGGTCCATGGACCCCATGACCGTGCGAATATTGGTCATGGTCAGGTTGAGGATGGCGTTCTCCAGATGCGCCACCTCATAGGCGGCGGCTGCAGCATCCAGAATCTGGTAGAAGGTGACGCCATTGGCGGTGACAGTCGCATTGTCGCGCGTGATCACCTCCTGGTGCGGCACGTCGAGCACCTGCTCCATGACATTGATGCGCTTGCCGATGCCATCGATGAAGGGAATGATCAGGTTGAGGCCCGGCTTGAGTGTGCGGGTATATTTGCCGAACCGCTCGATGGTGAAATTGTAGCCCTGCGGCACCGTCTTGGCGCCGGCAAACAGCACCAGCAATGCCAGTATGCCCAGCCCGATCAGCGTGATGCTCAACCCATCCAGCGCGAAGCCGTCCAGAAACTCCATCACTGATTCTCCCTTGTCCTTCATGGCCGCGACATTATGGGCGGCACCGGTGGGGCGCAACGGGTGCCCAGGCATGCCAGGGCGCCGCCTGGGTCGCGGTTATCGCATGGCTGGACGGGCCCCGAGACGGCTTTCGCCCCGAAGTAAATTTTAGTGAGACGGAAACCGCCTCGGGGCGCCGGTTTTTGGAACTGTACCGCGCTCGGGGACGCTCGCCCTGTCGCAACGGCCTCGGAACCTGCACGGCGGCGAAGCCATGCCCGACACCCGCCGCCACTGTTCGCCTGCAGGCCGCCCATGCGGAGGGATGGGGAGAGTGTGGCACAGGTCTTGGGGGCGGGGATAAGCGGGATAAGTGAGGTGGTGGGGTGCGATCCTTCGCTCCGCGAGAGCCACGATGTGGAGACCCCTAAGGCATCGGCACGTTCACCCGCCGGTCGATGGTGAGGGTCACCGCGATCACCACGAAGGCGAAGATCACCATGCCCAGCGCCAGCACATGCGCCTCGCCCCATTGCAGGCGCTCGACATGGTCGTAGAGCGCAATGGCGATGACCTTGGTCTGGCCCGGAATATTGCCGCCGATCATCAGGACGACGCCGAATTCGCCCACCGTATGGGCAAAGGTCATCACCGCGCCGGTGACGTAGCCGGGCCGGGCCAGCGGCAGGGCAATGCGCCAGAAGCGCTGCCAGTTGCTGGCGCCCAGCGACGAGGCGGCCTCCAGGTGATGCTCCGGAATGGCGGCGAAGGCATTGCGCAAGGGCTGCACCATGAAGGGCAGCGAATAGAAGAAGGAACCGATGACGAGCCCGGTGAAGGAAAAAGCCAGCGTGCGCCCGCCCCACAGCCCGGCAATCCAGCCGCCCGGACCGTTGGGACCCAGCGCGATCAAGAGGTAAAAGCCCAGCACGGTGGGCGGCAGCACCAGCGGCATGGAGACCAGCGCTCCGACCAGTTCGCGGTAGCGGCTGCGGCTGCGCGCCAGCCACCAGGCGATGGGCGTGCCGGCGAGCAGCAGGATGAGCGTGTTGATCGTCGCCAGGGTGAGGGTGAGGCTGACCGGGGTCCAGATATCGGCAAAGCTCATGAGCAACTCGTCTGATCCTGTTGTGCCTGTCCTGCCAGGGTCATTCCCGCGAAAGCGGGAACCTCTGTTTGACGTAGTTATGCGTAACGGAGGTCCCCGCTTTCGCGGGGATGACACCGCGGGTGAACGCGGGCGCCTCTACTCGACCAGGTAACCCCCAGCCTCGACTACTCTCAACGCTGCCGCGCTCTTCAGGAACTCGATGAAAGCCGTAGCCGCCGGATTGTCCACGCCGCTCCAGAGCAGCACCGCATCCTGGCGGATCGGCTCGTAGAGGGTCGCGGGCACGATCCAGACGCCGGATTTGCCGATGACCTGGCTGGCAGCCACGAAGCCGAGTTCGGCATTGCCGCTTTCGATGAACTGCAGCGTCTGGGTGATATTCTCGCCGGTCACCAGTCTGGGCGGGATTGCCTCGGTCAGGCCCAAAGCCGCAATGGCTTCGGTCGCGGCGCGGCCATAGGGCGCCGTTTCCGGATCGGCGATGGCGATCTTTTCGAACGCCCCGGCCTCCAGCACGGCCTTGCCATCGCCGAGGTCCATCGACGTGCTGTAGAGCGCCAGCGCTCCGATGGCATAGGTGAAGACCGTGCCGTCGACGCCCAGCCCCTCGCCCACGGCCTGCGACGGACGAACGTCGTCGGCGGCCAGGAAGACGTCGAACGGCGCGCCCTGGCTGATCTGGGCATAGAGTTGGCCCGTGGCGCCAAAGCTGTAGATCACCTCATGCCCGGTCTTGGCCGTGAAGATCGGCGCCAGGTCCTCGGCCACATTGGTGAAATTGGCGGCGACAGCGACATGGACCGTCTCGGCCTGTGCGCCAGCAGCCAAGAGCAGGCTGGCAAGGGCGACGGTGACGGCGCGGTTCATGAGAACTCCGATATGGTCTGAAATCCATATCGGTTTCTGGCGCAGCCATGCCGGCCACGCAAGCGTTATTTCCGTTCGGACATATCGAATTTCTGCCGCAGGGCCGCGACTTCTTCGGCAATGGCCGCACGCGTCCTGTCCTGCATGCGCCGATAGCTCGCCAGCACCATCCGGCCCGCATCGGTGAGATGGGCGCCGCCCTGCGTCGCGCCGCCCCGGCTCGATTCGACCAAGGGCTGGCCAAAGCCGTCATTGAGCGCCTGCACCAGGCCCCAGGCGCGCTTGTAGCTCATGCCCATGGCCTTGCCTGCCGCGGAGATGGAGCCGGTGCTCTCGATCAGTTCCAGCAGGTCGGCACGCCCGGGACCGATATAGGCCTTGTCGCTCAGGGTAACGCGGAGATGGGTGAGCCCGTCGGCGGGAATGTCATTTGCCACGCCAATCCCTCCAATGGACCTTATCCCGAGCGTGTCGAAGGACGAGGTCGTGGCCAGTACCCTACTACCGCATGGTTCGACAGGCTCACCATGAGGTCTCGCCCGGAATCACCCGCGCAGGGCCGAGGCCTCGCGGGCCAGCGCTTCCACCCGCGCCCAGTCGCCATTGGCCAGGGCATCGGCCGGCATGATCCAGCTGCCGCCCACGCAGATGACATTGGGCAGGCCGAGATAGACCTTGGCCTTTTCCGGATCGATGCCACCGGTGGGGCAGAAGGTGATGTCGGCCAGCGGCGAGGCAAAGGCCTTGAGCACGGGGGCGCCGCCATTGGCTTCCGCCGGGAAGAACTTGAGGAAGCCATAGCCGCGCTCGGACGCCGTCATCGCCTCGCTGGGCGTGGCAATGCCGGGCAGCAGCGGAATGCCGATATCGTCGGCGGCATCCAGGATGCGCGGCGAAATGCCGGGCGAAACCATGAAGCGGCAGCCGGCATCGACGGACTGCTTCATGTGCAGCGGCGTGCGGACAGTGCCGGACCCGACGATGGCACCTTCGACCTTGGCCATTTCCTCCATCACCTTGAGCGCGTTGGGCGTGCGCAGCGTGACTTCCAGGATCGGCAGACCGCCCGCCACCAGCGCCTCGGCCAGCGGCCGCGCCTTGCTGACATCGTCCAGGATGATCACCGGCACGACCGGAGCCAGCGACAGGATGGAGCGGATGGCGGCGGTATCTTGCGGCATGGTCGGCCTCGTCTGCGATGGAACTGGGCAAGCGTTAGGTCGCGGTCGAAATTACCGCAACCCCGTTCATTGAAAAGGCGGCAAAAAATCCCTAGGTTCCGCCACGACTTCTGGAGGGCAGGTTTGATGGTGCAGACAATCAATGCGGTGACACCGCTGGACGAGGCCCGCGCCATCCTTGCCGAGCATTTCGACCTCAAGTTCACCAAGGCCGTCCAGCGCGCCACCGAAAAGGTGTTCGACCGGGTCAAGGACAAGATTCCCGAGGTCGAATGGCCGTTCTATGCGCCGCTGATCCTGGAGATCAACCGGCTCAAGAAGGAGAAGGACGCGGTCGTCCTGGCCCACAATTACCAGACGCCGCAGATCTATCACGGCGTGGCCGACATCGTGGGCGACAGCCTGCAACTGGCCATCGAGGCAACCAAGGTGCGCCAGTCGGTGATCGTGCAGTGCGGCGTGCACTTCATGGCCGAGACCAGCAAGTTGCTGAACCCGGAAAAGACCGTCCTCATCCCCGATAGCCGTGCCGGCTGCTCGCTCAGCGAAAGCATCACCGCCGAGGACGTGCTGGCCATGCGCGCCCAGTATCCCGGCGCCCCGGTCGTCACCTATGTCAACACCTCGGCCGCCGTGAAGGCTGTGACCGACGTGTGCTGCACCTCCTCCAACGCGCTCGACATCGTCAATCGCGTCGAGGGCGACACGGTCATCATGATCCCCGATCAATACCTGGCCGCCAACACGGCCAAGAAGACGCAAAAGAAGATCATCACCTGGGCCGGCGCCTGCGAAGTGCACGAGACCTTCACCGCCGAGGACATTTCCGAGCTGCGCCACGCCTATCCCACGGCCAAGATCATCGCCCATCCCGAATGCCCGCCCGAGGTCATCGACGCGGTCGACTTCGCCGGCTCCACCGCCGCCATGATCGACTGGGTCAAGTCCACCAAGCCGCCGCGCGTCGTCATGGTCACCGAATGCTCCATGTCCGACAATGTCGCCTCCGAAACCACCGGCGTCGATTTCCTGCGCGGCTGCAACATCTGCCCGCACATGAAGCGCATCAATCTCGAAAACGTCCTGTGGTCGCTGCACACCATGACCGAGGAAGTCACCATTCCCGCCGAAATCATCCCGCCCGCCCGATTGGCGGTGGAGAGGATGATCGAACTCAGCCGCAAGGGTGACTGACCATCAACACACGCGATGCCACACCTCCCCCTTGACGGGGGAGGCAAGCGGAGCTTGGCCCAAAGGGCCTTAGCGCAGCTCGGAGGGGGTGCTCACGCCCCCGATTCATGGGCTAAGAGCTGGGGTGTGTCGGGCCTTGAATTACCCCGGCCGCCTCGCCACGAGGTCAATCTCCACCAGCGCCCCCACCGCCAGCGCCGTCACCCCCACCGTGGTCCGCGCCGGCAG
>CAMLOA010000026.1 GCA_946481445.1 uncultured Devosia sp.
AGCCGATGATGTGGTTGAGCGGCGTGCGGATATCGTGGCTGAGATGCGCGAGGAAATTGGTCTTCGAGCGGCTGGCCGCTTCCGCCTTGAGTTTCTCCTCGTGGTAGCGGCGAGCCAGGAGGCGTTGCTCCTCGCGGATGGCATTGAGCAGCGTGTCGGTCTTGCGCGCCTCCGTGACGTCGCTGACCAGGGTCATGAAGCCGCCATCACCCAGGGGCCGCTCGTCGATCAGCAGGCAGGACCCGTCCTCCCGATGCAGTTCGAGCAGGCGGTTGTCGTCGTCTTCCTTGAGCAGTTTCATGTAGCCACCCACGATGAGCCGCCGCACGGCATCATGGTAGGTCACGGTGGCCCCGCTCAGTTGCAGGCTTTCCCGGTACTTGTCGTTGCAGACCACCAGGTCCCCCGTGCGCGTCCAGCAGGCGACACCCAGCGGAATCGCCGAGGCGAGGGTGCGGTAGCTCTGCCGCTGCAGCAGGTCAGGCGCTTCGGGTTTCTGGCGGCGCCAGACCAGAAGGGTGAGAAGGCCGGCCAGCCCAAAGGCACCGGCGCCCCTCTGGGCGATGCCGGCAATGGCGGCAGTCTGCGTGTCCTGCAACGCCAGGAGTTCGTGCTGGTCGGTCGGGCCTGCCTCCGGACCAGCGGATGCGCTGGCCGCCGCGGGCAAGACCAAGGCGTCGCCGGAAAGGGCGTTGAGGCGGTGCGTCGGGTTCAGGATCGGTGCAAAGGCGGCTTCCGGGTCCAGCCGGGTGAAATCGGACAGCAGCGTCGTGCCGATCTGGCTCAGGTCACGCGGGGTGTCCGCGAAAGTACGGACCGTGTCATAGACAACGAACAGCAGGGCGGAGAGCATGCCGGTAAAGGCGACGGCGACTGTTACCGGGGAGAGTGTGCGGCGCGGCGCGCCATTTCGGGCCTTGGTCTCGGTGCGGCCCCTTGCCGCCTGTCCCTTGCCCGCGCCGAATCGAGTGGCGCCGGCGCCGGATGTCTCCGCCGACCGCATGGAATTCTCCGTCCTGAGAGGGTGTTAGCCCCGACCTGATTTGCCCTTAACGAACAATGAATCAGGTCGAATCGACTGTCCAGAGCCAATCCGGGCACCCTGAAGGGCGCCCGGCAAAATCGCGAGTCGGCTGAATCACTTAGCCGGGACGAAAAAATTTTGCTAGCAGCGGCGCCAGTTTAGCCGGCCAGCATGCGCGTCAGGATATCCCCGGTGTTGCGGCTGAGCGACCCAGCGGATTGTAGCCCGGTGAGCGCCTCACGAGCCGCTTCGCGCCGGCCCGCCTCCAGGGTCGGCCAGATGCGGAACCCGGTCAGCACGCGCGCCGCGACCTGCGGATTGATCTTGTCGATGTCGGCGACGAACTCGGTGACGAAGCGGAAACCGGCGCCGTCGGCCCGGGCAAACTGGGTGGGGTTCGCCATGGCGAACGTGCCCACCAGCGAGCGCAGCCGGTTGGGGTTGGTGCGGGGGAACGCCGGATCGGCCAGGATGCCACGGATGCGGTCGATGACCCCGTCCTCGGCCACGCTGGCCGTGACGGCCAGCCATTTGTCGAGCACCAGCGGATCGGCCGCGAAACGGGTCCGGAAGTCCGCGAGCAAGGCCGGCGCATCGGATGTCCAGGCCGTGGCGATCACGGACAGAGCGGCCAGCCTGTCGGTCATGTTGCGCGCGCCCACATACTGCTGCGCGGCAAGCCCTGCGGCGCCGGCTGCCTCACCGGCGACCATCAGGCCGAGCAGCCGGTTGCGCAGCGCGCGGCGGCCCGTGCTGGCCGCATCGGGCGAATAGGGCGCGTCGGTGGACAGCGCAAGGTAGGCCTCCAGCATCTGTGCGTCGAGCGGGCCGAAGACTTCCCGCAGCAGCGTATCGCGCACCTGCTTGATACGGGTGGGATCGACGTCCTTGCCGATGGTGCGGGCGATCTGCGCCTCGGCCGGCAGGGTCAGGGCCAGGGCCTTGAAGGCGTTGTCCAGCGCCTCGCTGGCCAGCGTATCGGACATGGCGTCGCTCAGGGACTTGGCGGCGGAAGCGGTCCACGACGTGCCGCCGGCAGCGCCCACCGCCAGCGCCATGCCCACATCCTGCAATGCCTGCCAGCGGTTGAAGGGGTCGCTGTCATGCCGGGCCAGGAACAACTGGTCGTCCTGGGTCAGGCCGGTCGTCAGATTGACCGGTGCGGAGAAGGCCCGCAGCAGCGAGGGGACCGGCTTGTTGGCAATGCCGGTGAAGGTTACCTCAGCGCTGGTGGTGTCCAGTACGATCAGGTCGTCGCGAATCTGCGCCCCGCTGACCCCGCTCCAGCCCATGGGGCTGCCATTGGGGCCGATCAGCCCGAACTTGACGGGTATGACCAGCGGAACCTTGGTCGGCTGGCCTGGCGTGGGCGCGGTTTCCTGGGAGAGCTTGAGCGTATAGGTCTGCGCGGCGGCGTCATAGCGCTCCTCGACTGTGACGCGCGGCGTACCGGCCTGGAGGTACCAGGTCTTGAACTGTTCGAGGTCGAGGCCATTGGCTTCGGCGAACACGGCGATGAAAGCCTCGATCGTCGTGGCCTCGCCGTCGTGCCGCTCGAAATAGAGATCCATGCCCTTGCGGAAGCCCGCTTCGCCCAAAAGCGTTGCCAGCATGCGGACGATCTCGGCGCCCTTTTCGTAGACCGTGGCGGTGTAGAAGTTGTTGATCTCGCGATACTGGTCCGGCCGCGCGGGATGCGCCAGAGGCCCGCCATCCTCGGGGAACTGGGTGCCGCGCAGGGTCACGACGTCGGAGATGCGCTTCACCGGCCGGCTGCGTTCATCGCTGGTGAATTCCTGATCCCGATAGACCGTCAGGCCCTCCTTGAGGCACAGCTGGAACCAGTCGCGGCAGGTGATGCGATTGCCCGTCCAGTTGTGGAAATATTCGTGGGCGATGACGCGTTCGATACCATCATAGTCGGCATCGGTGGCCGTCTCCGGCTGGGCAAAGACCAGCTTGTCGTTGAAGATGTTGAGGCCCTTGTTCTCCATCGCGCCGAAGTTGAAGTCGCTTACGGCCACGATGTTGAACACGTCCAGATCATATTCGCGGCCGAAGCGGCGCTCGTCCCAGGCCATGGAGCGCTTGAGGCTGTCCATTGCCCACAGGCACTGGCTTTCCTTGCCGTGGGCACAGTAGATCGCCAGATCGACCTTTCGGCCCGAGGCGGTGGTGAACGTGTCGGTGATCGAGCCCAGGTCCCCCGCCACCAGCGCGAAGAGGTAGGCCGGCTTGGGGAAGGGGTCCTCCCAGACGGCGTAGTGCATGCCGTCACCGGCGTCGCCGCGATCGACCAGGTTGCCATTGGCCAGCAGCACGGGGGCCACATCCTTCGGCGCCGTCATGCGCACCCTGAACGTGGCGAGGCAATCCGGACGGTCCTGGTAATAGGTGATGCGGCGGAAGCCCTCAGGCTCGCACTGCGTGCACCAGGTGCCGCTGGAGCGATAGAGGCCCATCAGCTTGGTATTGCCTTCCGGCTGCAAGCTTACCTCGGTTTCCAGCACGAAGCGGCGCTGCGGCAGTTCGAACAGGGTAAGACCATCGTCGTCCGCAGCATAGGCCGACAGCATCAGGGGTGCGCCGTCAACGGCAATCGATCCCAGCACCAGCCCGTCGCCATCCAGCACCAGCGGCGTGCCGGGCTGCGTCCCCGGGCTTGGCTCGATGGTCAGCTGGGCGCGCACGCGGGTGTTTTCGACCAGGATGCGGAAATCGAGATCTACTGACACAATCCGGTAGGGGCTCGGGGCATAGTCCTTGAGATAGATGGTCTGTTCGGTCTCGGTGCGCATGAAAGGGTCCGTAGTATGGAAGGTCTGGAATGTGTCCGCGCCGCAACAGTCGACTCGGCCGGATCGTGTATTCTGTGCGGCTAGCAACTACCCGGGTTTCTCTTCTACGCCAAATGGGACGGCTTTGAGGAGAGCCCCCCGCCAGTTGCAGCACGCTGCTCCTCTGCGCCAATTGCGGGCGTACCGAGCGCGGTATCCGAAATTCCCGTCGGCGTCTTGCCATCGGCCCATCACGACCCGACCTCAGCCTGGCTGAGGCTGTTGCGGTTCCGGCCATGTCAACCTGCCCGTAACGGGCGCCTTTGTGTGGTGAAAGCTATGTTGCGCTGGTTTGAAAGCCGTCTCGATCCCTATCCCGGTGGCGATCCGGTGGAGCCGCCCAAGGGCCTGCTGGCCTTCTGCCTGCACTACAGCCACGGCGCCAAGCGCTGGCTGGCGCTGATGGCCGTTGCGGCCGCGGCCGTTGCCATCGGCGAAATCATCATCTTCGGCTTCATCGGCGATGTCGTGAACTGGCTCGCGGGCGCCAACCCCGACACGTTCCTGCAGACCGATGGCTGGAAGCTGGCGTTGATGGGCGCGATGATCGTGATCGTCCTGCCCGGCGCGGCGCTCATTTCGACCCTGACGATGCACCAGACCCTGCTGGGCAACTTCCCGCAGCGCATCCGCTGGATGAGCCACCGCTATCTCATCCGCCAGTCCATGAGCTATTTCCAGGACGAGTTTGCCGGCCGTATCGGCGCCAAGCTGATGCAGACCTCGCTCGCCGTGCGCGAAGTGGTCATGAAGCTGCTCGACATGCTGGTCTACGTGGTCGTCTACTTCACCGGTGCCGTGGTGCTTGCGGCCTCCGCGGACTGGCGCCTGGCCATACCGTTCCTGGTGTGGCTTGTCGCCTATGTCTCGATGATGATCTACTTCATCCCGCGCATGGGCAAGATCTCCCAGGCCCAGGCCGATGCCCGTTCGATGATGACCGGCCGCATCGTGGACAGCTACACCAATATCGCCACGGTCAAGCTTTTCAGCCATTCCAATCGCGAGGAGTCCTATGCCCGCGAGGCGATGGATGAGTTCCTCGACACCGTGTACCGGCAGATGCGCCTGTTCACCGTGCTCAACATGCTGGTGCTGTGGTCGAATGCGCTGCTGCTCTTTGCGGTGGGGGCCACCGGCATCTGGCTATGGATGGGTGGCCTCATGACGCCGGGCGCTCTGGCCGTGTCACTGGGCCTCGTCATGCGCTTCCAGGGCATGAGCCAGTGGGTGATGTGGGAAATGTCCTCGCTGTTCGAGAATATCGGCACGGTCAAGGACGGCATTTCCTCGATCTCGCTGCCGCGCGTCGTTTCCGATGCCAGGGACGCCCAGGCGATCGGGAAGGTCACCGGCGACATCAAGTTCGAGAACGTATCGTTCCACTACGGCAAGAAGGCCGGCGTGATCGAGGATCTCAACCTGCATATCCGCCCCGGCGAGAAGATTGGCCTGGTCGGGCGCTCGGGTGCGGGCAAGTCGACGGTGGTCAATTTGCTGCTGCGCTTCTACGACCGCGCCGATGGCCGCATCCTGGTCGACGGGCACGATATTGCCCGCGTCACCCAGGACAGCCTGCGCGCCAATATCGGGGTGGTGACACAGGATACGTCCCTGCTGCACAGGTCGGTGCGCGACAACATCCTCTATGGCCGCCCCGATGCGACCGAGGAAATGATGCGCGAGGCCGCCGACCTGGCCGAGGCCACCTCCTTCATCGAGGGCCTGAGCGATCCTTCGGGCCGCAAGGGGTTCGATGCGCATGTCGGCGAGCGGGGGGTGAAGCTCTCCGGCGGTCAGCGTCAGCGCATCGCCATCGCCCGCGTGCTGCTCAAGAACGCGCCGATCCTGGTGCTGGACGAAGCCACCTCGGCCCTCGATTCGGAAGTGGAGGCCGCCATCCAGGGCCAGCTTCAACTGCTGATGAAGGGCAAGACCGTGATCGCCATCGCCCACCGCCTGTCCACCATCGCCATGATGGATCGTCTTGTGGTCCTTGATAAGGGCCGCATTGTCGAGCAGGGCACCCATGGCGAACTCGTCGATACCGGCGGCATCTACAGCCAGCTCTGGCACCGGCAGTCCGGTGGCTTCATCGACGCCGACCAGGTGGAAGACGCCGCACAGTAACGATCCGCCCCTCCCGCATCGGGAGGGGTGCAACATCGAAACAACCAAAGGAGAACCCGGATGGGTGACATTATTCAGACGCGAAATCATGGTCCGCAGCGCCCCGCCAATGTCGGGATCGGCAAGCAACACAAACCCATTGATCGTCTCCGAACCTGACCGACAGCATCGCCCCGGAATGGCCAAAGCCGGCCTCCGAAGCGGCGATGCGAGACCGACATGAGTCTCCGGCAGGCGCGGCTCACTTCATGAGCTACAAATGTTCAACCGCGTCCTCGACTATTTCGACCACCTCTACTCTCCCGTCGCCCTGGCCGAAATCCGCCAGCCTCCGATGGGGCTTCGCGCTTTCGTCACCTACTTCATCGGCCAGTTCCGGGCGGCCTTCATCATCCGGATCGTCCTCGTCGCCATCGGCTCGGTTGCCGATGCGCTGATGCCGGTCTTCGTCGGCCTTGTCGTGGGCATGCTGGCCACCACCAATCCCGGCGAAATCTTCGACCAGCACAGCCAGACGCTGCTTTGGATGGTCTTCGTCGTGGTGCTGGTGCGGCCGCTGACCTTCCTGATGGATACCCTGATCCGCAACCACGGCATCGTCCCTAACCTGGTAGACCTCATCCGCTGGCAGAGCCACTGGCATGTCATCCGCCAGAGCTGGACCTATTTCCAGAACGACTTTGCCGGTCGCATCGCCAACAAGATCATCCAGGCGGGCGAGGCCATCGAGATCGGAGTGAACCTCACCATCGACGCCGCGTGGTATGCGCTCGTCTTCGTGGTCGTGGCCATTGTCGTGCTGGCGCAGCTCGACCTGGTGCTGCTGGTGCCCATCGGGGTGTGGCTGCTGCTCTATGCAATCCTGTTCACCATCACCATGCCGCTGATTGCCCGCTATTCGGAGGAGCTGTCGGAAGCCAAGTCGGTGATGACGGGCCGGATCGTGGACAGCTACACCAACATCCAGACGCTCAAGACCTTTTCGACCGGGGGGCACGAGGACCAGTATGTCGCCGATTCCGTGGTCGAGCATGCGGTCAGCTTCCGCAAGCTGATGCGGGTCTTCACCTATATGTGGTCCATCCTGTTCCTGCTCAACGCCGCCCTGGTGGTCTCGGTCACCTGGCTGGCGCTCAATGGCTGGAACAATGGCGTGCTCTCGGCGGCGGCGGTGGCAACGGCCATCCCCTTCGCCCTCCAGATCATGAACATGAGCGGCTGGATCCTCGAGATCGGGTCCAACATCTTCCGCCAGGTCGGCACCACGCGGGATTCGATGGATACCATCGCACAGCCGCTGACCATGCTTGATGCGCCGGACGCGCCGGCGCTGGTCGTGACCAGGGGCGAACTGACCTACGACAATGTCAGCTTCAACTACTGGCGCGGCAAGCAGGGCTCGGTGATCGATGGCTTCAACCTGACGGTGGCGCCGGGCGAAAAGATCGGCCTTGTCGGCCGCTCGGGCTCGGGCAAGTCGACCCTGGTGAACCTGGCCTTGCGCATGTTCGACGTCCAGGAGGGGGCAATCCGCATCGATGGGCAGGATGTTCGCCATGTCACGCAGGAAAGCGTCCGCGCGGCCATTGGCCTTGTCAGCCAGGATACATCGCTCCTGCACCGCTCGGTGCGCGAGAACCTCAAGTATGGCCGCCAGTCGGCAACCGACGAGGAGATGATCCGGGCGGCCGAACAGGCCAAGGTCCATGATGTCATCGCCGGCCTGGCCGATCCGCAGGGCCGCACGGGGTATGACGCCCATGTGGGCGAGCGGGGCGTGAAGCTGTCTGGCGGCCAGCGCCAGCGCATCGCCATCGCCCGCGTCCTGCTCAAGAATGCCCCGATCCTGGTTCTGGACGAAGCCACGTCGGCCCTCGATTCCGAAGTCGAGGCGGCCATCCAGGAGCAGCTGACCACGCTCATGCAGGGCAAGACGGTGATTGCCATCGCCCACCGCCTGTCCACCATCGCTGCGATGGACAGGCTGGTCGTGCTGGACAAGGGCCAGATCATGGAGGAGGGCACCCACGCCCAGCTCCTGGCCACCGGCGGCCACTATGCCCAGCTCTGGGAACGCCAGTCCGGCGGCTTCCTCGACCTGGATGCTGTCGCGGCCCAGTAGACAGGGTGCCCGGCGAGGAGCCGGGCACCAACCCTTACAGCCAGCGCCGTGTCTGCTGGAGCAGCGCGTGGTAGTCCGCGCCGAACTTGGCCGTCAGGTAGCGTTCTTCCCGGGCCACGATCAACCTATCGTAGACCAGCCAGAGCAGGGGCGTCAGCAGGAGCCCCCATTCGAGGGAGAAGATGAGGCTGAGGCCCGCCAGTATGGCCACCATGCTGAGGTACATCGGGTTGCGCGTGAAGCGATAGGGCCCGGAGGTCACAACCTTGAGCGCCGGCCGAGTGGGGATCACATTGGTCCCCTCGCGCTTGAAGGTGCGGGCCGCGGTGACCACAAGCCAGAGACTGCCTGCGACCAGCACGATGCCCGCAAGGACCTGGAGGTTGAACCCGACAGGCGTGGCCAGAAACTGTGGCGGGAGCCAGTCCATCCCGATCGCCAGCACCAGCGCGATCAGAAGGATGATTGGTGGCGGCAGTGGCAGCTGTGGTCCGTTGTCAGGCGTCATTGGCAGGTCCCTCCCGAGGTTCCGCTTCAGGTAGCGAGGCGGAACCCCGCATGCAAGGCCATGGGCGGCCGGGCGGCCCCGGGTCCCGGCTAGCTGGCCATCGGCTGGCCGGTTTCCAGCAGGGTCTTGAGTCCGGCCAGGATGAGCGGCCAGCCTTCCTCCACCCCCGCCTGGGACGCGGCAGCGTCGAAGTGGGTGAGCGTCAGCTTGCACATCTCCCCCATCGGCTCGATTTCGTACATCACCCGGGTGACCTTCCCCTCGGGCGCCCAGTTTGCCCGGAAGGTTGTGACCAGCCTGCGCTCCTGCTCGATCTCGAGCACTTCGCCATCGAGGTTCGTGTCGCCATTGGGGTCTAGATAGTGAAACCGCCCGCCCACCTTCAGGTCGGCCTGCACGCGGCTGCCGTAGTAGTAGTGCCGGGTCTTCTCCGGGTTGACGATGGCATCCCAGACCGCGGCCGGAGTCGCGCGGATATAGGTCACCACCACATAGTCGGGCTTGTCGGTCATCGGCGCCTCCACTTGCCGTTTGATGTCGAGTGCGAACCGCGCCAGGGGCTTGGCATAGGGCGCGATCCAGCGGTCCGCCACCTCCTGGATAGGGGCAGCGTTGATGTAGTGATACTTGAAGCGGCCAGCCTTGCGGCTGACCACCAGATGGGCGGCCTCGAGGACGGCAAGGTGCTTCATCACGCCGAAACGCGTCATTCCCAGCCCGGATTCGAGCTCGGTCAGCGTCTGCCCGTCGCGTTCGCGCAGCGCGTCGAGCAAGGCACGGCGGGTTGGATCGCCGAGGGCTTTGAAGATTGCGTCCACGCCCGTTACATTAGGTGACCATTTGGTCACATGTCAAGCCGCAAAGTCTGCGGGGTGGAAGTAGGGGGTAAGGGCGATCAGCTTGCGGCGCCGAACATCAGGTTGCGGCTGGCCTGCCAGGCCGTGCTTTCGACCCCGCCATTGCGCAGGACGTCCTCGAGCTGCATCGGGCGGCCGAACAGGTATCCCTGCATGACCGTGCCGCCCAGGCCCAGCAGCGCGTCCAGCTGTTCCTCGGTTTCGATACCCTCGAAGACGCAGGAAATGCCGAGGTTGCGGGAGAGGTCGATCATCGTCTTGACGATGGCGCGGCTGGTGGGGTCGCTGGTGACCTCCATCACGAAGCTTCGGTCGATCTTGATGCGATCGAGCGGCAGCTTCTGCACATGGGTCAGGCTCGAATGGCCGGTGCCGAAATCGTCCAGGGCGATCCGCGAACCGAGCGACAAAAGCTTGAGCAGGGCAGCATTGGCCTGCGCCAGGTCACGCATGACGGCGGTTTCGGTGATCTCGAAGTCGACGCGACAGGGTTTGCCGGCCCGGTCCACCAGCGCGGCAATGGCCTCGATCGAGGTCGCCGATGCCAGGTCGTTGGCCGACAGGTTCACCGAGAGACGGATGGATTTGGGCAGGAGAGCCGAGGCCGCCAGGGCCTTTTCCAGCACCACCTGCGTGATCTTGGAAATGACGCCGGCGCGCTCGGCCAGCGGGATGAACTCCCCGGGCGAGATTTCTCCGAGACGCGGGCTGCGCCAGCGCGCCAGGACCTCGTAGCCGGTGACCCGGTTGAGCGCGATGTCGAACTGGGGCTGGAACAGGATATAGATCTCGCGCTGCAGGTCGGCCGTGTGCAGTGCATGCTCGAGGCTGCGGACTTTGGAGATGTCCCGGTCATGCTGGGCCGAAAACACCACGGCCTGCCCCCGCTTTTCGCGCTTGGCGACCGAGGCGGCGTAGTCGGCCCGGTCGTAGAGGCTCTCCGGCGTGTCGTCCGGACGCGAGGCGGCAAAGCCCGCCGAGGCCGACAGATGGATATTGGCGCCCGGCAGGTCGAAGGACAGGGCCATGGCGCCGCACAGCAGGGCGCCACAATGCTGCAGCGACTGCTCATCGGCCAGCCCGTCCATGATCAGGGCGAAGTTGTCCGCTCCCAGGCGGGCAACGAAGGTCGACGGACGGCGCAGGGCCATGATGCGGTTGGCCACCTCGATGAGCACCCGGTCGCCCGTGATCTGGCCGAAAATGTCGTTGACGGACTTGAAGCTGTCGAGGTCGAGGCGGGCCACCGAGACGCTGGTGCCATCCTGAGCGGCGCGTGCCAGGGCTTCGCCCAGCTGGCGATCGAACCAGCGCCGGTTCGGCAGGCCGGTCAGCGTGTCCACATTCGCCAATCGGTTGTTCTCGTCCGACAGGCGCTGCGTTTCGGCCTGGCGCCGCGCCATTTCCGAGCGCGAAGCCACCAGGGCACCGAAGTCTCGGTAGTTGCCGAGCAGGATGAACAGCAGCACGGCGACGACGATCACCATGTTGACGGCGATGGCGAACAGGACCTGGTTGCCGGAGGTTGCAAAAAAGACGGCGAAAGGAATGAGCACGCAGGCGCCCACCATCAGCGCTGCCGAGCGCACATGGCCCAGGCAGAACATGCAGCCGATGGTGGTGATGCCCATGTAGAAGGCTACATGGGACTGCTGGAACGCATTGCCGTAGGGGAACAGGGCCGTCGACCACAGTGTGAAGCCGATGGCCATGATCGCGGCGACCCAGATCATGCTGGACAGCATCCTGCGTGCCTTGATCGGATCGAGGACGCGATCGCGGTTGCGGTACCAGAAGGCCACGCGCGCAATGCTCAGCACGGACAGTACTGCGGGAATATAGGCCGTCAGCAGGGCCGGCGCAGAATGCAGGTGGGTCAGCGCCAGGATGAGGGTATTGGCGAGCAGCATGCTGTAGAGCAGCG
>CAMLOA010000027.1 GCA_946481445.1 uncultured Devosia sp.
TGGCCAAGTACAACCAGCTGATCCGCATCGAGGAACAGCTCGGCACCTCGGCCAAATATGCCGGCTACTCGGTGGTCAAGGGCCGCTAGGTGCCATGACCACCATGCGGGCCCTTGTCTATGACGGATACGGCCCGCCCGAGACTTTGCGGCTGGAGCAGATGCCCCGGCCGCAACCCGGACCCGGCCAGGTGCTGGTCCGCGTACATGCCGCGTCAGTCAATTCTTGGGATTGGGACAAGCTGACCGGTGCCCCGGCGGGGGCCTTGCGCGCCATCATGCGCCCGCAACACCGCATCCTCGGCGCCGACGTTTCAGGCGTCGTCGAGGCCGCCGGACCCGATGTTTACGGCTTCGCGCAAGGCGATGCGGTCTTTGGCGATCTCTGTATGGACGGCTGGGGCGGCTTTGCCGACTATGTCGTCACCAGGGCGAGTGCCCTGGCCCGCAAGCCCGATGCTCTCAGTTTCCATCAGGCTGCCGCGCTGCCGCAGGCCGGCCTGCTCGCCCTGCTGGGATTGCGCTTCTATGGTGAGCCTGCAGCTGGTCAGCGCCTGCTGGTCAACGGTGCCGGCGGCGGGGTAGGGACGTTCGCCATCCAGCTCGCCAGGCAGCGCGGCATCCACGTCACTGCGGTAGATCGCGGCGACAAGGCCGAAGCCCTGCGAAAGCTCGGTGCCGACCGCACCATTGACTACCGCCAGCATGACTTTACCGCGACCGGCGAACGCTACGACCTGATCCTCGACATGATCGGCCGTCACACCATCTCCGCCTACCGCCGAGCCCTTGCACCGGGCGGCATGCTGGTGCTGATCGGCGGCAGCTTCGGCACCGTCATCGGCACAGTCACGCTGGGCAAGCTCACGGCCCGCGCCGCTGGCCAGCGCATGGGCCTGCTGATTTACCGACCCGACCTGGCCGCGCTCGACGAACTCACCGATCTCTGCCTCTCTGGTACTATCGCTCCCGTCATTGACAGCGTCTTCCGGCTCGAACAGGGGGCGGCTGCTCTGCGCCGCATCGGCAGCGGCGACCATGTGGGCAAGGTCATCGTCGATGTGAGTGCCAACTAGACCAGTCGCGCCACACCATCACCATGTCATCCCAGCGGGGCCCCCTGCTTTCCCGCGCCACAACGGAGTTTTCCCGCTTTCGCGGGAACCGTAGTGGAACAACAGCGCGCCCTACTGGAACGCCGTCTCCGCAAAACTCCGCAATTTCCGCGAATGCAGTCGTTCCGCCGGCTGGTCCCGCAGGATTTCCATCGCCCGCAGCCCGATCTGCAGATGCCGGTTCACCTGCGTGCGGTAGAAATCCGAGGCCATGCCCGGCAGCTTCAGCTCGCCATGTAGCGGCTTGTCCGACACGCAGAGCAGCGTCCCATAGGGCACCCTGAAGCGGAACCCGTTCGCCGCGATAGTCGCGCTCTCCATGTCGAGCGCCACGGCACGCGATTGGCTGAGCTGGCGGACAATCTCGGTCTGGTCCCGCAATTCCCAGTTGCGGTTGTCGAAGGTCGCCACCGTTCCGGTGCGCATGATCTTCTTGGTTTCGACGCCCTCGGTCTGGGTGACTTCCTCCACCGCCTGCTCCAGAGCCACCTGGATTTCGGCCAGCGCCGGCACAGGCACGGTCAGCGGCAAGTCCGCGTCGAGCACATGGTCCTCGCGCACATAGGCATGCGCCAGCACATAGTCGCCCAGCTCCTGGCTGTTCCTGAGGCCGGCGCAATGACCCAGCATGATCCAGGCATGCGGCCGCAATACCGCGATGTGGTCGGTAATGGTCTTGGCGTTGGACGGGCCGACGCCGATATTGACCATTGTGATGCCTTTGCCGCGCTCTGCGGTCAGGTGGTAGGCCGGCATCTGCGGCGCGCGCACCGGCACCTGGCCGGAAACCCCACCGCCGCGCAGCATGTTGTCCGTCACCACGTTCCCCGGCTCCACGAAGCTCTGGTACACCTCGTGCCCGTTCTTCATGTGCTCCTTGGCGATGCGGCAGAACTCGTCGATGTAGAACGCGTAGTTGGTGAAGATCACGAAGTTCTGGAAGTGGTCGGCATCGGTGCCGGTATAGTGGCTCAGCCGGAACAGCGAGTAATCCACCCGCGGTCCGGTAAAGGCCGAAAGCGGATAGGGGCCCCCGCGCGGCGGCACATAGGTGCCGTTGGCGATCTCGTCATCGGTATTGCCCAGGTCCGGCGCGTCGAACACGTCGCGCAGCGGCACGTTGAGGGCATTGAGGGCTTCCCCGTCCACGCGCTCCTTGGGCGTCACCGCAAAATGCAGCGGGATCGGGGTATCGGATTCGCCGATATCGATCGTGCCGCCGTGATTCTTGAGGATCACGGCGAACTGTTCCTGGAAGTATCCCTTGAACAGGTCCGGCGCTGTCACCGTGGTCCGGTAGAGCCCTGGTGTATGCAGGTAGCCATAGGGCAGGGTGCTTTCGTGCTTGGAATAGCTCGTGGAACGCACCTCCACCTGCGGGTAGAAGGCGCGAACCCGCCCCTCGGGCACCACGCCCTTGGCCAGGGTCGCCAGGTGCCGGCGGATGAACCCGGTATTGCGGTGATAGAGATCGGCCATATAGGCCCACGCCTCCTGCGGGTCGGTGAACGACTGCGTATCGACACGGGGCGGGCTGATTATGGTCATCTGGCTACTCTTGGGCACGGACCCCGGATCGGGTCCGCCATCGGGCGGAATCGCGCTGGCCGTCACGCAGCGCTTACCCAAATCAAATGACAGCTTATCGGCGGCGCTTCAACCGACCGGCCCGCTTTCACATCCGAGTGAAGGCCACTTTTCTCGCCGCATTTCCATACCATCTTGATAGGCAAGTTCACTGGCTAGGCAAGCGACCCATGCATCCGGTGAGCGAGGAGTGTTGCGCAGGCCGCTTGTCCCCCAAGCCCTCAACAGTGCGGCAGGCCGGCATTCCCAGGGCTGCGATGGCAGAGATGCCATCGCGGCCCTTTTTCTTTCTGGACTGGGAGGGCCCCGGTCCGGCAACCGGCTTCATCCCTGGGGATAGGTTGCCCGCAGCCGCGCCACCGAGATCTCGGCCATTTCCCGCAGGACTGCCAGGTCGATGTCGCTGAGGCGCTTGACGTAGAGGCAGGCCTTGCCCATGCGGTGCTTGCCCAGCCGGGCCAGCAGGGCCCCGCGCCGTTCGGCCTCCTCCGGAAAGTACATCCCCATCAGGTAGATGGAAAACTCTGCCTTTCGCGGGGCGAAGCCCACAAGAAACGAGTCGCCCTCGTTGCCGGTCGGGTATCTGTAGTGGTAGTGGCCAAAGCCCACCATGCTGCCCCACAGCACGGCTGGCTCGCCCGAAACGTCCTGCATCAGCTCGACAAGCGCAAAGCTGTCGGCCCGCTTGACCGGGTCCTCCACCAGGGCGAGGAATTCGCCCACGTCTCCTGTGTGCGGCTTGGTCTTCTGCTCGGCCATGGGTCACCCCTTCTCGCCATAGTCGACCAGGGTCTCCGGATTCATCTCCCCATCATAGCTGGCATCCACGTCGAAGCGGACCAGCGTGAACATGCCGTCGACGAACCGCCACGTCCCGTCCGAGCTTGCATCCCCAAGTCCACGCCACAGCGAGTGGCTGTTGATGGACAGGGTCTGCGGGTCGAACTCAGAGTTGACCAGCGTCGTCGTGCCCGCAAAGCCGGTCAACGTGATCCCCAGCACGGCACCATCGAGCGTCTCCTCGTTCTCGTAGGCGACATCGAAGGTTGGTTGCGCCAGGGCGAGTGGCTGCAGGCCATCGAATTCGCGTTGCCAGTAATAGGCGTGGATGAGGTTATAGGCCCCCGCGCCGCAAAAGATGCGGACCAGCTTGATCTCCTCCTTGTCGTCCTCGCTCGCGCCCCAGCTCGGCATGTACTCGAACGTCCACTCCGCATAGTCGTCCTCGGGCACATAGGCGCCCTCCGGGCGCTCGCAATAGGTGCCGCCTGCCGCCTCGTGCAGCTTCATGGCGGCCTTGCGCAGGTCTTCGTCCTGCGCCGATGCGGGGCTTGCGGCAAATGCGAGGGTGGCAGGCAGCCAAAGCCATGGACGGATCATCATGCATCCCTTATGTCGGACCCGAAATCGGGCCGCTCGGCCCGCTTCGCATCAAAGCAGAATGAGGCGACCATGACCGCAAAAATCATCGACGGAAAGAGCTTCGCCGAGAACCTGCGCGGTCGCATTGCCGGTCATGTCGAGCGCCTGAAGCGCGATCACGGCATCACGCCTGGCCTGGCTGTCGTTATCGTCGGCCACGATCCGGGCAGCCAGGTCTATGTGGCACAGAAGGCCAAACAGACCGTCGAGATGGGCATGCATTCCGAGAAGTACGAGCTTGCCGAAACGACCAGCGAGGCCGAGGTGCTGGCCCTGGTCCGCAAGCTGAATGCCGATCCGGCCATTCACGGCATCCTTGTCCAGCTGCCCGTTCCTCAACAGATCGACCCCAAGAAGATCATCGCCACCATCGATCCCGCCAAGGATGTCGATTGCTTCACCCCCGCCAGCGTGGGCAAGCTGGTAATCGGTCTGCCGGGGCCGGTGTCCTGCACGCCTTTGGGATGCCTCATGCTGTTGCGTGACACCCTGGGCGACCTGTCGGGGCTTCATGCCGTGGTCGTGGGGCGGTCCAACCTGGTGGGCAGGCCCATTGCCCAGTTGCTCCTGCGTGAGAACTGCACCGTGACGATGGCCCACTCACGCACACGAGACCTGCCCTCCATCGTGCGCCAGGCCGACATCGTGGTCGCCGCTGTCGGCCGTCCCGAAATGATCAGGGGCGACTGGATCAAGCCCGGTGCCACCGTCATCGACGTGGGGATCAACCGCATCCCGGCGCCGGAGCGCGGCGAGGGCAGGACCCGGCTGGTTGGGGACGTCGCGTTCACGGAAGCCGCCGAGGTTGCGGGCGCCATCACGCCCGTTCCCGGGGGAGTGGGGCCGATGACCATTGCCTGCCTGCTGGCAAACACGATCACCACGGCATCGCTCATCAACGGCCTGGTGCCGCCCGCTGATCTGACGGCATGAGCACCGCCGCCGCGCACGATCCCGGCGGCAAGGTGCGCCTTCGGCTCGCGCCGGGCGTTCACGGCGATGCTATGATGAGCGCCGACGGCCGCTATCGGCAGGTGATGCGTCGATGGCTGGGTGATGCCTTTCCCCAGCGCTACATCGTGTTCATCGGCATGAACCCATCCACTGCTGATGCGACCGTGGATGACCCCACTTGCGCCCGCGAATGGACCTTTGCCCGTCGCGAGAGTTTCTCGGCCATGGTCAAGTGCAATGTCGGCGACTATCGCGCCACCGATCCCAAGGCCTTGCTCGCACACGACGTGCTGGCCGTCTCGGACGCGAACCTGCCGGCCATACGCCGCGCGGCCGCCGGGGCAGGGCGGGTGGTGCTCTGCCATGGCAAGCTCAACCGGGCCCTTGTGGCCGCCGGACGGGAAATCGTCGAAGCCCTGCGCGCCGATGGGGTGGAACTCTGGTGCTTCGGAACCAATGGCGATGGCTCACCCAGGCACCCGCTCTACCTGCGGGCTGATACACCGCTGGTGCGCTTTCCCGGCTAGGACAGCCGCGCGCACCGTCGTGGACGTCAGGCCGCCCCGGCCAGGTAGAACAGTCGTGCCACCGCATGGTCGCGTAGCGCCTGGGCCGGCAGCTTGCCCGTCAGTGCCGCAACCACCTGGGCGGGGTCCGCGACCGCGCTGGCATCCACCACTACGCGCGTGAAGGGCGGACGCATGCCGCGCTTGGCCTCCTCGAGCATGTTGTAGAGCAGGGCCCGCACATCCGTCTGTGCGGCACAGGCCACGCAGGCATCGCCGTCGGCGTGGCCATGGCCGGTATTGGCCGGAAGGCGCAGCAAGGCCGTCTCCGCGTCGAGGGGCACGAGGTGACCCGGCTCGACGATGAGAGTAACGGGTATGGGGTCGACGCGGGCCATGATTGCCTCGGGGGTGACCAAACCTACTCCGCTGCCTCGATGGCGGGGCCGGGAATGTAGTTCAGGATCGGCCCCAGCCAGCGCTCCACGTCCCGCACGGCCATGCCCTTGCGTTGCGCGTAGTCGAGCACCTGGTCGCGCTCCACCTTCGCCACGCCGAAGTAGTAGGCGTCGGGATGGCTGAAATACAGCCCGGAAACGGACGAGCCCGGCCACATGGCGTAGCTCTCGGTGAGCGTCACGCCGACTGACTTTTCCGCATCGAGCAGGCGGAACAGCGTGGTCTTCTCGGTATGGTCGGGCTGTGCGGGGTAGCCCGGCGCAGGGCGGATACCCCGATAGGACTCGGCGATCAGGTCGTCGGTGTTCAGGCTTTCATCCGCCGCATAGCCCCAGAATTCCTTGCGTACCCGCTCGTGCAGATACTCGGCCATGGCCTCGGCAAAGCGGTCGGCCAGCGCCTTGACCAAGATGGACGAGTAATCGTCGTTCTGCTTCTCGAAGCGTTCTGCGATCGCCACTTCCTCGATGCCCGCCGTCACCACGAAGCCGCCGACATAGTCCGCCTTGCCCGATCCTTCCGGGGCGACGAAGTCGCTGAGCGCCATGTTCGGCTTGCCGTCGCGCTTGGACAACTGCTGGCGAAGGGTGAAGAGCGTGGCCAGCTCAGCCCGCCTGTCCTCGCCGGTATAGAGGCGCAGGTCGTCACCCACCGCGTTGGCAGGCCAGAAGCCGAGGACGGCCTTCGGCCTGAACCACTTTTCGTCGATGATCTGGCGCAGCATGTGTTGTGCGTCCGCCCACAGCTGACGCGCCGCCTCACCCTGCTTTTCGTCGTCGAGGATGGCCGGATAGCGCCCCTTCAGTTCCCAGGTCTGGAAGAACGGCGTCCAGTCGATATAGGCCGCCAGCGTGACCAGGTCGAAATCCTCGATCACCCGGGTTCCGGTGAAGCTGGGCCTGGGCGGCTCATAGCCCGACCAGTCCGGCTTGAACGCATTGTCGCGGGCCCGGGAAAGGGGCAGCCGCTGCTTTTCCTCTTCGGCACGCAGATGCGCTGCTGCGGCCTTCGCATACTCGGCGCGCACCTCCTCGATAAAGGTCACCTTCGTGTCCTTCGACAAAAGGTTGCTGACCACCCCGACAGCGCGGCTCGCATCGTTGACGTAGACGGTCTGGCCGCGTTCGTATCTGGGGTGGATCTTGACGGCAGTATGCACGCGGCTGGTGGTCGCTCCACCGATGAGTAGGGGAATGTCGAAGCCTTCCCGCTCCATCTCCGCGGCCACATGCACCATCTCGTCCAGCGAAGGCGTGATGAGGCCGGAAAGGCCGATGATGTCGACATTTTCCGCCCGTGCTGTATCGAGGATCTTCTGGGTCGGCACCATGACACCCAGGTCGATGATCTCGTAGTTGTTGCAGGCCAGCACGACACCGACGATATTCTTGCCGATGTCATGCACGTCGCCCTTGACGGTCGCCATCAGCACCTTGCCCGCACTCTGGCGCTGTTCGCCGCCGTTGAGGCGCTTCTCCTCCTCCATATAGGGCAGTAGGTAGGCCACGGCCTGCTTCATCACGCGGGCAGATTTCACCACCTGGGGCAGGAACATCTTGCCCGAGCCGAACAGGTCGCCCACCACGTTCATGCCGGCCATCAGCGGGCCTTCGATCACATGCAGCGGCCGTTCCGCCTGCTGCCGGGCTTCCTCGGTGTCGGCTTCGATGAATTCGGTGATGCCGTTGACCAGGGCATGGGTGATGCGTTGCCCGACGGGCTTCTCCCGCCAGGCCAGGTCCTTGCCCTTCGCTTCCCCGCCCGCCTGGCCCTTGTAGCGCTCGGCCAGTTCCAGCATGCGATCGGTTGCATCGGGCCGGCGGTTGAGGATCACATCCTCGCAGGCCTCCCGCAACTCGGGGTCGATGGCCTCGTAGACCGCCAGCTGGCCCGCGTTGACGATGCCCATGTCCATGCCGTTCTGGATGGCATAGTAAAGGAACACCGCGTGCATCGCCTCGCGCACCGGCTCGTTGCCGCGGAACGAAAAGCTCAGGTTCGAGATACCGCCCGAAATGTGAACATGGGGCAGGGTGTCGATGATCTGCTTGGTCGCCTCGATGAAGGCGAGGCCATAGCCGTTATGCTCCTCGATGCCGGTGGCCACCGCGAACACATTGGGATCGAAGATGATGTCTTCCGGCGGGAACCCCGCTTCTTCGGTCAGAAGTTTGTAGGCCCGGGTACAGATTTCGACCTTGCGCTCCAGCGTGTCGGCCTGGCCCTTCTCGTCGAAGGCCATGACGACCACGGCCGCCCCATAGGCGCGAACCAGGCGGGCGTGATGCAGGAAGGCCTCTTCGCCTTCCTTCATCGAGATGGAGTTCACAAGCGCCTTGCCCTGCACGCATTTGAGTCCCGCCTCGATCACCTCCCACTTGGAGGAGTCGATCATCAGCGGCACCTTGGCGATGTCGGGTTCTGCAGCCAGCAGGTTGAGGAACTCGATCATCACCTGCTTGCTGTCGATCAGGCCCTCATCCATGTTGATGTCGATGACCTGGGCGCCATTGGCCACCTGGTCGCGCGCCACGTCGAGGGCGGCGGTATAGTCGCCGGCCGTGATCAGTTTGCGGAACCGCGCCGAACCGGTGACGTTGGTGCGTTCGCCCACGTTCACGAAGGGGATCTCCTGCGTGAGCGTGAAGGGCTCCAGGCCCGACAGGCGGAGCAGCCGTTCCACTTCCGGCACCTGGCGCGGCTTGTGCTGCGCTGCCATCTGCGCGATCGCCCTGATATGGTCGGGCGTGGAGCCGCAACAGCCACCCACGATGTTGAGCAGGCCCTCGCTGGCAAAGCTGCGCAGCTGGGCGGCCATCTGCTCCGGCGTCTCGTCATAGGCCCCCATTTCATTCGGGAGGCCGGCATTGGGATAGGCACAGATGAAGGTATCGGCCACGCCCGAAAGCTCGGAAATGTGGTCGCGCATGAGGTCGGCGCCGAGAGCGCAGTTCAGCCCGATGGTGATCGGGTTGGCGTGGCGCACGGAGTACCAGAAGGCCGTCGGCGTCTGCCCGGACAGCGTCCGTCCGGACAGGTCGGTGATCGTTCCCGAAATCATGATCGGCACGTCGATGCCGCGTTCTTCGAACAGACGCTGGGCGGCAAAGATGCCAGCCTTGGTGTTGAGCGTGTCGGTGATGGTCTCGAACAGCAGCAGGTCGGCGCCGGCATCAACCAGGCCGGTGATCGCCTCGCCATAGGCCACGACCAGTTCATCGAACGTGATCGCGCGGTGGCCCGGGCTGTTGACGTCCGTGGACATGGACGACGTCTTGTTGGTGGGCCCGAGCGCGCCAGCGACGAAGCGGCGCCTGCCGTCGATGGCCTCTGCCCGCAGCGCCGCACGTCGTGCCACCACCACGCCCTGGAAATTGATGTCGTAGACGGCGCTTTCGCAGGCATAGTCGGCCTGCGCCACCGATGTCGCCGAAAACGTGTTGGTTTCCACGATGTCGGCGCCGGCCATGTAATAGTCGAAGTGGATATCCTCCACCGCCTGCGGCTCGGTGATCACCAGCAGGTCATTGTTCCCCTGCAGGGGCAGGGTCCAGTCCCTGAACCGTTCGCCGCGGAAGTTTTCCTCGGTGAACTTGCGCCGCTGCAGCATGGTGCCCATGGCCCCATCGAGGATCAGGATGCGCTCGCGCATGGCCTGCGCCAGGGCAATGCGGACTTCCGCCCAGTCGGGGATATGCGGTGTCTGCTGGGGCTGGCGCATGGGCCGGTTCCTTGTTGGTCCAATGACATAAAGATATCTTTATGTCTGCAACTCCGCAAGGCTGTTGGGAGAAGAGATGCGTGCACCGTTTAAGCGCATTTGCCGCCGAATGCGACACTCAAAGCTAACAGTCTGTTGTCCTTAACCCCGCCTAAACCAGAAAAGCGTTCCATGCGGGCCACAGGGCCGCGCTTGGATTATCCTGCCGGTCGGATCCGACAAAAGTGTAGAGTATTGAGTACCTTGACCCGCCCGTGGCGCCCCGCCATCCGCTTCATGGCCCTCGCCGTGCTTGTCGCGCCCCTGCTGGCCGCCTGTGGCGGCAGTTTGGGTCCCAGTGTAAGCCGCGCTGCCTTCTCGTCATCGGAATATGGCGTCGGTGTCTCCCCGAGCGTCACCAATAACCCCAATCCCCCCAAGGGCGGCGGCCGCTATCAGGTGGGCAAGCCCTATACCGTTCGCGGCAAGACCTATGTGCCGGCCCATCAGCCCGACTATGTGGCCACAGGCGAAGCCTCCTGGTACGGCGCGGATTTCCATGGCCGCAGAACGGCAAACGGCGAAATCTTCTCGGCCAACGCGATCACCGGCGCGCATCCGACGCTGCCGCTACCATCCTATGTCCGGGTCACCAATCTCGAGAACGGCCGCTCGGTCATCGTTCGCGTCAATGATCGCGGGCCATACATGCCCGGCCGCATCATGGACCTGTCGTATAGGGCCGCCGCGATGCTGGGTTATGTCAACAATGGCCACGCCCAGATCAAGGCGGAGTATGTCGGCCAGGCACCGCTCGAGGGCGACGACACCCGGATGCTGGTCGCGAGTTACCAGGGCCCGGTAAACTATGGAGGCGACACCATGGTCGCCTCTGCCGGCGGGACCAACAGCCTCGCCGACATTGCCGGCAACTTCTTCGGCGGCCTGTTCTCCTATGCCGACACCACGCCGCAGGAGCAGGACGCTGCCATTGGCTCGGCCCATGCGGCCGTCACTGCCATGGCCACGCAAAGTCCGGCTCTGCAGGATTGGGTGCAGTCCGTAGACATGGATGCCCGCAAGGTTCAAATCGGGCTTGGCACCTACGCCAGCTACGCGCAAGCTATTGAAATAGCGCAGGAGTTCGCCCTGCTCGGGGCTGTTTTGGAAGAGGGCGTGTCGGTTGACGGAAGTCCCGCCACCCGTCTGACGTTCACCCAGCTCAAGCCCGGCGCGAGCAAAGTTGATGTGCTTGAAAAGGCAGAAGAACTTGGCCTTTCCAGCATAATTCTCTACTAGTCTTCCCAGTTGGCGCCGTAGCCAACGTGGAACTGGATGGGCGAAACGTGAAACGTGTCCGGTATTTGCTGACAGTCTTTGCGCTGGTCCTGCTGGCGGGGCCCGCTTTAGCGCAGGTCCAGTTCGAGACCCAGGCAAAGTTCGCGATCCTGATGGACGCCGAGTCAGGCACCGTCGTGTTCCAGAAGGACGCCGATCA
>CAMLOA010000028.1 GCA_946481445.1 uncultured Devosia sp.
GGGATCTTGTAGCCCTGATAGACCGCCGAATCGACGCGGATGCCCACGCCGCCGGTCGGGTGATAGAAGGTGATCGTGCCGGGCGAGGGCGCAAAGGTCTGCGGGTCCTCGGCATTGATGCGCACCTCGATGGCGTGGCCATAGAACTGCACCTTGTCCTGCGTCATGGACAGGGTCTCGCCCGAGGCGACCCGGATCTGCTCGTAGACGATGTCGATGCCGGTGATGCGCTCGGTCACCGGATGCTCCACCTGCAGGCGGGTATTCATCTCGATGAAGTAGAAGGCGCCGTTCTCATACAGGAACTCGATGGTGCCGGCGCCGGAATATTTGAGCTTGCGCATGGCGGCGGCACAGATCTCGCCGATCCTGTCCCGCTCCTCCGGCTTGATGGTGGGGCCACCGGCTTCTTCCCACACCTTCTGGTGGCGGCGCTGCAGCGAGCAGTCGCGCACGCCCAGATGGACGGCATTGCCCTGGCCGTCGCCCAGCACCTGCACCTCGATATGGCGCGGCTTGCCGAGATACTTTTCCATGTAGACCGAGTCGTTGCCGAAGGCGGCCTTGGCCTCGGCGCGGGCCGTGGACCAGGCGACCAGCAGGTCCTTTTCGGTCTGTGCCACCTTCATGCCGCGGCCGCCACCGCCGGCAGTGGCCTTGATCAGCACCGGGTAGCCGATCTCCTGGGCGGTCTTGAGCGCGTCGGCTTCGGTCTCGACGGCCCCGGCGGAGCCGGGCACGACGGGAATGCCAAGCTCAACAGCCGTCTTCTTGGCCGTGATCTTGTCGCCCATGATCTCGATATGGTGCGAGGACGGGCCGATGAAGGTGATCTTGTGTTCGCTGAGGATCTTGGCGAAGCGCGCATTTTCCGACAGGAAGCCATAGCCGGGATGGACGGCATCGGCGCCCGTGATCTCGCAGGCCGCCAGGATGGACGGGATGTTCAGATAGCTGTCCTTGGCCGCATTGGGGCCGATGCAGACGCTTTCGTCGGCGAGGCGGACATGCATGGCATTGGCGTCGGCCGTGGAATGCACCGCCACGGTCTGGATGCCCAGTTCCTTGCAGGCGCGCAGGATGCGCAGCGCGATCTCGCCGCGATTGGCGATCAGGACCTTCTGGAACATCGTCGCCCCCTTATTCGATGACGACGAGCGGCTCGCCGTATTCGACCGGCTGGGCGTCTTCGACGAGAATGCGCGTGACGGTGCCCGAGCGGTGGGCCGGGATCTGGTTCATGGTCTTCATCGCTTCGATGATGAGGACCGTCTGACCTTCGCTGACCTTGCTGCCGACATCGGCGAAAGCGGGCTTGCCCGGCTCGGGCGAGCGGTAGGCCGTGCCCACCATGGGCGAGGTCAGCGTGCCCGGATTGGAGGAGAGGTCCTCGGCCGAAGCGGGGGCTGCGGCCGGCACGGAACCGGCGGGTGCGAGGCTGGCCGGGGCGGCTGCAGCGGGCGGGGCCATGTACTGCATCGGCGCTGCCTGTGCGTAGACCGGCGCCTCATTGGCGTAGGAGCGGGTGACCCGGACCCGGAAGTCCTCCTGCTCGATCTCGATCTCGGCGAGGTTTTCCTTGTTGAGGAGTTCCGCAATGGCCCGGATCAGATCCTGGTCCACCTGGCTGGCTTTGGTCATCTTGTCGGTCTCCCGCGCTTCGTCGCGTTGGTGATTATTTGAGTTTTTCGGCGAGCGCCATCAGCGCCAGTCTATACCCGGTGACGCCGAAGCCGCAAATGACACCGAAAGCCACTGCCGACACATAGGAATGGTGCCGGAAGGCTTCGCGCTGGTGGATATTGCTGAGATGGACTTCGGCCACGGGCAGGCCCACGGCCTTGAGTGCGTCGTGGATGGCAACGGAGGTGTGCGAATAGGCCGCCGGATTGATCAGGATGGCATCGGCCGTCTTGCGCGCATCCTGAATCCAGGTGACGAGCTCGCCCTCGTGGTTGGACTGGCGAAAATCGACGGCAAGGCCCACTTCGTCCGCGGTCTGCTGGCAGAGCGCCTCGACATCCTTGAGCGTGGCGGCGCCATAGATATCGGGCTCGCGCGTGCCGAGCAGATTGAGGTTCGGGCCGTTGAGGACGAGAACGCGTTTTGCCATGATTTTCGCCTTGTGCACCGGCCATTCCGGCCGGCGCAAGCCCGGTTACAGGAAATGCACCGAAAAGGCAAAAAACGCGGCGAAAGTTGGGCTTAGCCGCACTCGGTCTCGCCGCATTCACGCATATTGGCAATGCGAAGCCGCAATTCATCGAGCCCGATGGCGCCCGGGATGATCTCGTTGCCGATGATGTAAGTGGGCGTGCCGGTGATATTGAGCGCGCGCGCGATCTCGTAGGAGGTCTGGATGGCCTTGGCGACCGCGTCGGACCCCATGTCCAGTTCGAGCGAGACGGTGCTCAGCCCCAGGCCGGCTGCCGCATCGAGGGCGGCCTGCTTGTCCACCTGCGTGCGGCTGGTGAAGAGCGTCTCGTGAAAGGTCCAGTAGTCTACGTCGGACTTGCCCACCAGTACGCCGATGCGGGCGGCATCGATGGACTCGTTGGACAGGATCGGGAATTCCTTGAGGATGACGCGCAGATTGGGGTCTTCGGCCAGCAGGGTCGCAAGGTCCGGGAGGGCCGAGCGGCAATAGCCGCAATTGTAGTCGAAGAACTCCACCAGCGTGACGTCGCCATCCGGATTGCCCAGCACGACCTGGTCGGGATCGTTGAAGATCTTGTCCTGCATCGCGGCGATCGCGGTCCCGGCCTGGGCGCGCTCCTCCGCCCGCATGGTCGTCTCCAGGGCGGCCGACATGCGCTGCAAGATCTTCGGATCGCCCAGAAGGTAGGATTCGATCAGTGGGTTGAGGGCTTCCGGATCGATGGCGGCAACCTGTGGCTCCTGTGCGGCGGCGGCCTGACGGTCCGCGTCGTAGCGCGCAATGGCCTCATCGATGAGCACCTGCACCGCCTCCGTATCGGTCTGGGGGGCCGGCTTGTTGAAGGAAGCATAGCCCAGCGCGCCAGCGAGAATGCCCACCAGGGCGACCAAAGCAAGGGTGAGGCGCGACATCGATGACAAGGCTCCGGGCAAATCAGGCGCAAGCCTTCTAGCAGACGCCGGCGAACAATAGCATCCGCCGCCGTAGCTGAAGTTGCGGACGCCATCAATTGTTGTTGAGAGAGCCGCCCCGTCGGAGTAGGCCCTTGCCATGCCAAGGAGCCGACCATGACCGACCTGCCCGCCGATGGCCTGATGCCCTTTCACGCCATGGAAATTCTCAAGCGCGCCAAGGCGATCGAGCAGACGGGGCGTCCGGTGTACCACCTGGAGGTCGGCGAGCCCGGTGCGCCGCCCGCGCCACGCGTCATCGAGGCTGTCCGCGAGGCCGTGGGGCTGCCGCAGGGCTATACGAATGCCAAGGGGCTGGTGGAGCTCCGGCAGGCGCTGAGCCAATACTATGCCCGCCAGCACGGCGTCGTGGTCGATCCGGAGCGCATCATCTGCACGATGGGGTCGTCGGCGGGCTTCATCCTCGCATTTCATACCGCGTTCCGCCCCGGCGCCCGGATCGCCATTACCCGGCCGGGTTATCCCGCCTATGTCAACACGCTGCTAGGCCTCGGTTTTTCCATTGCCGAGATCCCGCTGTCGGCCGAAGCGGGCTGGAAGCTCACCGGAGCCGATATCGAGGCGGCCTACGCGGCCCAGCCATTCGAGGGGCTGCTTTTCGCCAGCCCGGCCAATCCGACCGGCGCGGCTGTCGATTGCGCCGGGCTGGCCGATATCATGGCGACCTGCAAGCGGCTGGGAGTCACCTTCATCTCGGATGAAATCTACCACGGCCTCGATTATCGCGGCGCCTCAGTCAGCGCGATGGAGCTGGGGGACGATGCCATCGTCATCAACAGCTTCTCCAAATACTATTGCATGACCGGCTGGCGCATCGGCTGGATGGTGCTGCCGGAACGCTTCATCCGCCGCGCCGAAATCCTGCAGCAGAACCTGTTCATCTCGGCCCCAACACTGAGCCAGATCGCGGCACGCGTCGCCCTGGGCGAACGCGACTATGCCGAGGAGCAGAAGGCCGGCTATGCCCGGAACCGAACCCTGCTCGACCAGGGGTTGCGCCAGCTGGGCTTCGATATCGCGGCGCCGGCCGATGGGGCCTTCTATGTCTATGCCGGCATTTCCCGCTTCTCCAACGACTCCATGAGCTTCTGCGAGCGCCTGCTGGACGAGGCCGGGGTGGCGACGACGCCGGGCATCGACTTCGACCGCGTGAACGGCGGCGGGTTTATCCGCCTGAGCTATGCGGGCAGGACGGAAACGATAGAGCGGGCGCTCGAGCGGATGAAGGACTTTCTCAAATGACGGACATTCCCACGCTGCGGACGGCACGGCTGACCCTGCGCCCGCCGGTGATGAACGATTTCGAGGACTACCGCCGCTTGATGGCGTCACCGCGGTCCAGGTGGATGGGCGGGCCGTTCGACACCCGTGCTGCCTGGGGGCTGTTCTGCCATGACATTGCGATCTGGTCCCTGTTCGGCCATGGCGCGCTGATGATCGATGTTTCGGCCACCGGGCAATGCGTCGGCCAGGTCGGAATCAATCACGGGCCGCTGTTCCCGGAAAAGGAGCTTGGGTGGCTGCTCTATGAAGGGCATGAGGGGCAGGGCTATGCAACCGAAGCGGCGATGGCACTGAAGGATTGGGCGTTCAGCGTCTATGGCCTGGAGACCCTGGTCAGCTATTTCGACCCGGACAATGCCCGCTCGATTGCCGTCGCCGCCCGGCTCGGCGGCAGCCGGGATGACGTGGCGGCGCGGCAGGATCCGGAAGACCTGGTCTATCGCTACCGGGCCTGAAGGCGCATTGGATTCAAATGGAGCCAATTGCGTAAAACCGCCTTAAAGCGCCGCGCGCATGCTCAAGCATGAGCTGGTTGCATTGGGAGGTGCGAGCATGCTTGCGCGCAATGCCGACGAAACCGGGCTGGCGGCCTGCACAGCGATCGTGGTCGCGCATGACGACCAGGACGGAGCGTCCCTTGTCGCCCTGGCCAAGCGGGTCGGCTTCGGCTCAGTGTCCTCGTTTGCCGATCAACAAGCCGAGGGCGGCAACCATCATCTGGTGTTCTTCCTGGTGCATTATGGCATCGGGACCAGCGCCAAGCAGGCGCTGCTCGCCAAGGTGCGCTCCTCGCCCTCCATTTCGGTGAGCTTCGCGCCCGTCATCCTGTTCATCCCCGATGGACCCGGAGCGGAGACCCTGTCCTATATCGAGATGGGCTTTGACGACGTGATCTGCCTGCCGGAGAACAGCCATGTCCTGGCATCGCGCCTTGCCGGCCAGATCGGCAAGGAGCACCTCTATATCGAAACCCGCACCTATCTGGGGCCGGACCGGCGCCGGATGGAACTGCCGGGCCACACCCATCCGGGGCGGACAGGGGAATTCGACCACACCAAGCTATGGATCCTGCGCTCGCCGCATGAAGGCGTTCAGGTGCTGAGGCGCCAGCTCTTCGTGAGCGCGCATTGAAAAGGGCGGCCCGCAGGCCGCCCTCGAAGTTCCTAGCCGAGGCCCAGGCGGCGCTGCCACCAGCCGACCTTCTTCTTTTCCGGTTCGGGCGCGGGTTCGCCGCTGTCGGCCTTGGGCGCGCTGGACGAAACCACGATGCCTTCGGGCGGCAGTTCCTTCTTCACCCGGCGCGACTTGGGCTTTTCCTCGACAGCCGGAGCCGGACTAGCCTCAGCGGCGGGTTCCACCACGCTGGCCTCCGGTGCGGCCTCGGCGGCTTCCACCTTCTTGCGGGTGCGCGGCTTGCGCTTGGGCTTCTCCTCGGCCGCAGGTTCTGCAGGCGCAGCATCGACAGGCTCGGTCTCGGCGGGGGCCGATTCGGCGGTCTCGGTCACCTTCTTGCGACGGGTGCGCTTGGGCTTTTCGGCGGGAGCCTCGGTGACAGCCTCCACCGGCTCGGGCGCAGCGGCAATTGCCTCCTGGGCCAGGAGCTCGTCCGCGACGGCCTCGACATCGGCCGGAGTCAGGTCCTCCGTGCCGGCGGGCGAGGGGGCCTTGTCGCCATCCTCGAACTCGCGGCGGTTGCGACGGCCACCCCGGCGGCCGCGGCGGCGGCGCTTGCGCGGTTCGCCATCACCGGCCTCGGACGACGGCCGTGCGGAGTTCTCATCCTCGTCAGCGGCTTCCGACTCGTCATCGGCTGCACCGGCCTCGCCCTCGGCGCCGGGCGCCTGGGCCTGGCGCTGCTGCGGGCGATCCTCGCCCCGGTCGGCGCCACCGCGACGACGACGACGGCGCCGGCGGCGGCCGCCTTCGGCTTCGCCGCCTTCGGAGGACGACGCGGTGCGCTCCTCGACCTCTTCGTCCTCGGCCTCCTCGACGATCTCATCGTCACTGTCCTCGATGACGGCGCTGTCGACGCGGACATGCTCGGCAGCGCGCTGCTCGGCATAGGCCATGACGCGGGCTTCGCCCTTCTCGATGGCGAACTGGTGTCCGGTCATCTTGCCATCGGCCGTGATGGTGATGGAGAGCTGGTTGCGGATTTCGAGCGCGGTCAGGGTTTCGCGCTTGAAGTTGAGGATGTAGAGCGCGACCTCGACCGGCACGCGCACGTTGATCGACTGACCCTGACGGCGCAGCACGTGATCCTCGATATGGCGCATGATCATCAGCGCCAGGGATTCGGTGGAGCGCACCAGGCCCGTGCCTTCGCAGATGGGGCACTTGTGCGTGGAGCTTTCCACCACGCCGAAGCGGATGCGCTGGCGGCTCATTTCCATGAGGCCGAAATGGGAGATGCGGCCCACCTGGATGCGGGCGCGGTCGTCCTTGAGGCAATCCTTGAGCTTGCGCTCGACGGCCCGGTTGGAGCGGTTCTCCATCATGTCGATGAAGTCGATGACGATGAGGCCGGCCAGGTCGCGCAGGCGCAGCTGGCGGGCCACTTCCTCGGCCGCCTCCAGATTGGTCTGGAGGGCGGTGTCCTCGATATTGTGCTCCTTGGTGGAACGGCCCGAATTGACGTCGATGGAAACCAGCGCTTCGGTCGGGTTGATGACGATATAGCCGCCCGAGGGCAGGGTCACCGTGGGCGAGAACATCTGATCGAGCTGGGACTCGATGTTGTACTTGCTGAAGAGCGGCTGGTCCTCGCCATAGGGCTTCACGTTCTTGGCGTGGGACGGCATGATCATCTTCATGAAGTCCTTGGCCTCGCGATAGGCGTTGTCGCCCGCGACCAGCACTTCGTCGATGTCCTTATTGTATAGGTCGCGAATGGTGCGCTTGATCAGCGAACCTTCCTCATAGACCAGGCACGGCGCCTGGCTCTTGAGCGTCAGCGAGCGCACGCTTTCCCACAGGCGCATCAGGTATTCGAAGTCGCGCTTGACCTCGGCCTTGGTGCGGCTGGCGCCGGCGGTGCGCAGGATGACGCCCATGCCCTGGGGGACTTCCAGGTCCGAGGTGATTTCCTTGAGCCGCTTGCGATCGGCGGCATTGGTGATCTTGCGGGAGATGCCGCCGCCGCGGGCGGTGTTGGGCATCAGCACGGAGTAGCGGCCGGCCAGCGACAGGTAGGTGGTCAGTGCCGCGCCCTTGTTGCCGCGCTCTTCCTTGACCACCTGCACCAGCATGACCTGGCGGCGCTTGATCACTTCCTGGATCTTGTAGTTGCGGCGGTTCGGGCTGGGGCGGCGGCGCTCCGGCACTTCCTCGAGCGCATCGGCGCCACCGATCGATTCCACCGGTTCGGCATTGGCCGGGGCCTGCTCGATATGGCTGGCTTCCTCGGTTTCCTGCGGGTCGGCCTCGGCATCGGGCTCCGTCACGCCTTCGGGCAGCGAGATGTTCTCGTCGGCTGCCTCTTCGGCGTGTTCGTCCTCATGCTCCTCCTCGCGCAGCAGGGCTTCGCGGTCGGCAACGGGGATCTGATAATAGTCGGGGTGGATTTCGCTGAAGGCGAGGAAGCCGTGGCGATTGCCGCCATATTCCACGAACGCGGCCTGCAGCGAGGGCTCAACGCGCGTTACCTTGGCGAGGTAGATATTGCCCCGCAACTGGCGGCGGGTCGCCGATTCAAAGTCGAATTCCTCGAGCCTGTTACCTGCAGTGACGACGATCCGTGTTTCTTCCGGGTGGATGGCATCCACCAGCATTCTCTTGGTAGCCATAATGAACTCCGCGCGCTCGCGCGCCGACAAGAGGCCGCCGGAAAGCCGGCATCCTTCTGGTGGCGCTGTGCGAGGCGAATGGTTTTGAGTGGGGGGCGCGCAGAAGCTCTGCCTTGAGCGCGCCGGCATAAATGGTCATGGCCGGAAGATGCGAGGCAGCAAAACGGCAATCGTCAATGTCGATCGCGTCACGTTCTGTCAGCCTGCGGGCCATCTGACCTCTTCCTAGTGGGCCGCCTGCCAAAAGTGCCGGCGACCGTCCGGTCCGGGGACCGAAATTCGTTTCCGAGGCGCAGGATTTGCCGCTTCTGAACCGGGAATGGAGGCTCTCTTCGTCTCTGTTCCCGGCCACTTCCCGAGCCAATGTCGTTGGCTTCAGCGCAACGCGAACTGGCTCTGTCGGGAAGCTTGCGCCTCTCCTTAAGCGTGTAGGGATGTTGCGTCCGATTGGCAACAGGAAAGTCGAAAAGCGCCATTCCCCGGGATTTGAGCGGCGCGTTCTTGGCCATACCGGCAAATCATCGCATAAGGACCGGGCGCCGCAGAATCGCCCCAGAGGCGTGAAAGACGCGTCAAAACGCATATTGGGGCCGGTTCACGCTTGTTCAGTTCACTGCTTCGCTGGTTGTTGCCGATCCTGGTCGGGCTCTGGCTGACGCCGCTTGGCGGCGCAATGGCGCAGGACGCCACCGAGGCAGCCGCCACACCGGCGCCCGTCGCGCTTCCCAATGTCATCGACGTGCGCGTCACCGCAACGCCGGAGCGGGCGCGGCTGGTCGTGGACCTGGCGGGACGGACGGAATTCGCCCTCGTGTCGCTGGGGGACCCCAAGCGCCTTGCCATCGACGTGCGCGCGGCAACCTTCTCGGTGCCGCAGCCGGCCGGGACGCCCGCCGGTGAAGGGCTGATTGCCGAATATGCCGTGGAGCAGGCTGCGCCCGACCGGGTGCGGACCACGCTGGTGCTGGCCGCCTCGGCCCAGGTCCAGCAGGCCTATGTGCTCGATCCGTTCGAGGACCAGCCGGCGCGCCTGGTCGTGGACATCATTGCTGCCACCGACGAGGAATTCGCGGCCAATGTGGCGCGGGACCTGGCGGCGTCGGCCGCCATGCCCGAGGCCGCCGTCTCGACGCCGGCCGGCGGGTCCGAACTGCCCATCGCGACGCGGCCCCTGGTGGTCATCGATCCGGGCCATGGCGGCATCGACAGCGGCGCCGAGACCCGGAGCGGTATCAAGGAAAAGGACATCGTCCTCGCCTTTGCCCTGCGGTTGCAGGAACTGCTCGTGGAATCGGGGCGCTTCGACGTGGCCCTGACGCGGGAGGACGATACTTTCCTGCGGCTCGAGGAGCGGGTGGCCCTGGCCCGCACCAACAAGGCGGACCTCTTCATCTCGATCCACGCCGACAGCTTCCAGGAGCCGGAAATCCGCGGGGCCAGCGTCTATACCCGCGACGAGAACGCCACGGACGTGCTCGACAAGGTGCTGGCCGACAACGAGAACAAGACCGACGTCATCGCCGGCTTCGCCATGCCGCAGATGGCACCGGAAGTGGTGGACATTCTGCTCGACCTGATGCGGCGGGAAATGCGCCACCAATCGTTCCTCGCGGCGCAGGCGATCGTGCACCAGCTCGAGCCCAGCGTGCAGCTTCGCCGCTTCCCGGTCCGCCAGGCCGACTTCCTGGTGCTGCAGGCGCCCGACGTACCCTCGGTGCTGGTCGAACTTGGCTTCCTCAGCAATGCCGAGGACATGGCCAACCTCATGCGCGGGGAGTGGCAGGACCGCACGGCCGATGCGCTGGCGCGCGGTATCTCGACCTATTTCGACAGCCTCGAGGCCGAGGAGTGAGGACCGAACCGACGCAAGCGGCGCGAACCCATCGCGCTTCCCGCGCGCTCGTGATCAACATCGCCCGCGCACTCTGCTATGATTCCGGTTCCGTTTGTCCCGGCCGCACCCGACTGCGCCGGCTGGAGAGATTGACTTAATGCTGCGCTTGCTTGGCTGGTTGTTCGGCTTCGGGATGTTCGTCGCCCTCGCGGGCGTCGTCGTCGCCGGCGTCTACCTGACCACCGTTTCGGCGCAGCTGCCCGACTATACGGTGCTCAAGGATTACCAGCCGCCGGTGACGACCCGCGTGCATGCTGCGGATGGTACGCTGCTGGCCGAGTTCGCCCGTGAACGCCGGCTGTTCCAGCCTATCGAGACCGTGCCGCCGCTGCTGGTGAACGCGTTCCTGTCCGCAGAGGACAAGGATTTCTACTCCCATGGCGGTATCGCCATCGACGGCGTGTTCCGTGCGGTGCGCGACAATCTGCTGGCGCGGATGGACGGCGACAACTCCATCCAGGGCGGTGGTTCGTCCATCACCCAGCAGGTGGCCAAGAACTTCCTTCTGAGCTCGGAGCAGACCTGGGACCGCAAGATCCAGGAAGCGCTGCTGGCGATCCGCATCGAATCGACCTTTTCCAAGGACCGCATCCTCGAGCTCTATCTCAACGAGATATTCCTCGGGCTGAACTCCTATGGCATCGCCGCGGCGGCGCTCAACTATTTCGACAAGGCGCTCTACCAGCTCACCCTGAGCGAAGCTGCCTATATCGCGGCCCTGCCCAAGGGGCCGAACAACTATCACCCGTTCCGCCGCACCGAGGCCGCCATCGAGCGCCGCAACTGGGTGATCGACCGCATGGTCGAGAATGGCTACGTCACCTACGAGGAAGGCGAAGCGGCCAAGGCCGAGCCGCTCAACGTGATTCCGCGCGCCGGAGGCAGCCAGCTCTATTCGGCCGAGTATTTCACCGAGGAAGTGCGCCGCGAACTGGCCAAGCTCTATGGCGAGGACC
>CAMLOA010000029.1 GCA_946481445.1 uncultured Devosia sp.
GCCATGGTGCAGACGCTGGGCAATGCCTTCGCGCAGAACCGCATCCACCATGCCTTCATCCTCACCGGCGTGCGCGGCGTGGGCAAGACCACCACGGCTCGCATCCTGGCCCGCGCCTTCAATTACGAAGATGCCACCGGCCCCCATCCCACGCTCGATTTGAGTGTCGAGGGGCAGCATTGCCGCGCCATCATCGAGGGGCGCCATGTCGATGTCATCGAGATGGACGCCGCCTCCAATACCGGCATCAACGACATCCGGGAGATCATCGACTCGGTGAAATACGCGCCGTCCTCGGCGCCCTACAAGGTCTACGTCATCGACGAAGTCCACATGCTCTCGACCGCGGCCTTCAATGGCCTGCTCAAGACGCTCGAAGAGCCGCCCCCCTATGTGAAGTTCATCTTCGCCACCACCGAAATCCGCAAGGTGCCGGTGACGATCCTCAGCCGCTGCATGCGGTTCGACCTGCGCCGCATCACCCCCGACATCATGACGGCATATCTCGAATCCATCCTGAAGCAGGAGGGGATCGGCTTCGAGCCCGAAGCGCTGTCGATGATCGTGCGGGCGGGCGAAGGCTCGGCCCGCGACAACCTCTCCCTGCTCGACCAGGCCATCGCCCATGGCAATGGCGTGGTCACCGCGGCCACGGTCAAGGCCATGCTCGGCCTGGGCGACCGGGCGCGCATCATCGACCTGTTCGAAGAATTGATGGGGGGGCGCATCGGCGAGGCGCTGGCGACCATGCGCGCGCTCTACGACATGGGTGCCGATCCGCAGACGCTGGTGGCGGACCTGGCCGACTTCACCCATCTGGTCACCCGCATCAAGGTGGTTCCGGCTGCCGCCGACGACCTCTCGCTCACCCCCGACGAGCGTGTGCGCGGCGCCGACCTTGCCGGCCGGCTGCCGATGCGCGCCCTCACCCGCGCCTGGCAGATCCTGTTCAAGGGCTATGATGAAGTGGCCCGTGCCAATAATGGCCTGCAGGCCGCCGAGATGGCCCTTGTCCGGCTCGCCTATGCGGCCGACCTGCCCAGTCCGGACGACCTGATCGCGCGCCTGACCAGCCAGCCGGCAGCGACTTCGTCCGTGCCGCAGATGGCGCCCATATCGAGGCCACCAGGCGGCGGGGGCTCATCAGCCCTTCGGGTCGAGGCGCCCCGCCCCGCGGCCACCGAGGCCGTCGCCATACAGCCGGCCCAGCCGCAGGCGCAGCCTGCGCTGGCGACCGTTGCCAGCTACAAGGAACTCATCGCCCTGGCCGCTGCCAAGCGCGACGTGCTGGTCAAGCTGGCGCTCGAGGCCTCGATGCGCCCGGTCTCGTTCGAGCAGGGGCGGATCGAGGTAGCGCTCGCCGATGGGGCCGATCCGGGCATCATCGCCACACTGTCGGCCCGGCTGCAGCAATGGACCGGGCAGCGCTGGCTGGTCATGGTGTCGACCCGGCCACCCGAGGGCCTCACCCTGCGCGAGGAACAGGCGCAGCGCCAGCAGGCAGCCCATGCCGCCGCGCATGAAGATCCGCTGGTGCAGGCCATCCTGGAAACATTTCCCGGGGCGAAGGTTGTCAATGTCAGGGTGCGCGACGACGCCGTCGCTGCCATCCCCGATACGCTCCCGCCCCCACCCGAAGAGGACGACGAATGAAAGACATCATGGGCATGATGAAGGCCGCCAGCGAAATGAAGGGCAAGATGGAGGCCATGCAGGCCGAGCTTGCCAATCTCGTCGTCGAGGGCCGCGCTGGCGGCGGGCTGGTCACTGTCTCCCTCTCGGGAAAGGGCGAGATGAAGGGCCTCAAGATCGATCCGTCCCTGTTCAAGGAGGACGATGTCGAAGTGCTCGAAGACCTGATCGTCGCCGCGCATAATGACGCCAAGGCCAAGTCCGAGGCCGAGATGCAGCGCAAGATGGCCGAGGTTACCGCCGGCCTGCCATTGCCGCCCGGCATGAAACTGCCCTTCTGACGCGTGCCACGCTCGATGTTGACAGTCTGCTAACCAATTCGCCCGGAGTGCGATACGAAATGGCGTCCGGCGGCCCTGAAATCGAACAGCTGATCCAGCTCATGGCCCGCCTGCCGGGGCTCGGTCCCCGCTCGGCGCGGCGGGCCGTGCTGACGCTCATCAAGAAGAAGGACCAGCTCATGGTCCCGCTCTCGGCTGCCCTCGACCGGGCCGTAAGTGCCGTCAGGACCTGCGAGAATTGCGGCAATATCGATACGATGAGCCCCTGCTCGATCTGCGCCGATCCGCGCCGCGGCAGCGGCATGCTGATCGTGGTGGAAGACGTCGCCGACCTCTGGGCGCTGGAACGGGCCGGGGTCGGCAATGTCCGGTACCATGTCCTGGGCGGCGTGCTGTCACCGCTCGATGGCGTTGGTCCGGACGACCTCAGCATCGACCAACTTCTTGCCCGTGCTCACGAATTTTCCGAGATCGTGCTGGCCATCAATGCCACGGTCGAGGGCCAGACGACGGCCCACTACGTGACCGACCGCCTGGACGGGAGCGGGATCAAGGTCACCCGGCTTGCGCATGGCGTGCCGGTGGGGGGCGAGCTGGACTACCTTGATGAAGGCACGCTCAGCCAGGCGCTCCGGGCCCGAACCGAAATCTAGTGCAGATCAGGGTCCGGCCTGAACTCTTCGCTGCCCGGCCAATGATCGTCGTCCTCGGGCCCTTCCTCGTCATCCTCGAAAAACTCTGCCTCATCGCCCTCGATGGCATGACGCGCATCGGTGTCGTCAGGTGAAAGGGCATCGAGGCGGTCGGCGGGGTCGTGGTCAAAGCTGGTTTCCAGCCCGGCATAGCTGGCGTCGATCTCCTCGGCATTGGCGATGGTCGCGCTGAGCTCGTCTATGGCGCGATCGAGTTCATCGAGCATGGCCGCCGGATCCTGGCCGCCCCAGTCGCCGCTTTCGCGGATGGCTGCCTCGTCGCGCAGCTCGCGCAGCCGGGCCAGGCGTTCGCTCGCGGGGCGGTCATCGCCATAGAGCAGTTCCTCGACCTCAGTCTGCGTATAGGGCTGGGCAATGCCGGGCTGGTCGGCATTGTCGAAATTGGTGTCTTGCGGGACCATCGTGCCGTGGTGATCGTGATGCTGAGCCATTTGTCGCCTCCCTGAGCTGGCCGCTTGCTCGATGACAACGCGTCCGCAGCCAAGAGGTTCGACAGATTTGTCAGGAGAGATCGCCGGGATCCTCGCCCACGAGCCGCAATGTCGGCTGCCGCTCGTCGCTGCTGCTGTCCCAGCCTTGCGGCAGGGCCTTGGCGGACCTGGCCCCCAATTCGCGCAGCATCTCCACCTGCCGCACGACACTCCCCTTGCCGGTCGACAACTGCCCGCGAGCGTCGGCGAAGCCCTGCTGGGCCCGATCCAGGCTGGCGCCAACCTTGTCCATGGTGGCCAGGAACCCAACGACCTTGTCGTAGAGGCTGCCGGCCCGCGCGGCGATTTCTTCCGCATTCTGGTGCCGCTTTTCGATATCCCACACATTGCGGACCGTGCGCAGCACCGTCATCAGCGTGGTGGGCGTGGTCAGCATCACGCCCCGGCTCATACCGAACTCGACCAGGCCTGGATCCTGCTGGATCGCGGTGGCCAGGGCCGACTCGATGGGCACGAACATCATCACATAGTCCATCTTGCTGCCAGCATGACGCTGGTAGGACTTGTCGCCGAGCGTGCGGATATGGGTCCGCAGCGAATTGATGTGCGCCTGCAAGTGGATCGGACGATCTTCCTCGTCGCTGCTGGTGAACGCGGCAAAGGCGGTCAGGGAGACCTTGGAGTCGATCACGAGCCGGTCGTTGTTGGGCATCAGCACTTCGACGTCCGTGCGCACGCGCGCGCCGTCTTCGCCAGCATGACTCTGCTGGGTGATGAACTGTTCGCCCTCGCGCAGGCCTGAGCGCTCGAGAATGGTCGACAGGATCATCTCGCCCCAGGCCCCCTGGGTCTGCGAATTGCCCTTGAGCGCCCGGGTGAGATTGTTGGCTTCGGCGGTGATCTGCAGATTGCTGGCGGCCAGGGCCTTGATCTGTTCCCCCATGGCGGAACGATCGCGCAGGAGCTCGCCCTGAAACTCGACGATCTTGTCGTTGAGAGGCTTGAGGAGCGTGTCGACCTGCTCGCGGTTCTGGCGGGAGAAGGTCTCGCTGTGGCTCTTGAGCACATCGCCGGCAATGGCCTTGAACTCGTCGGTCATTTGCTGGCGGGCGCTGAGGAAGCGCGCCAGATTCTCTTCGGACTGGCGCTGCTGTTCGGTCAACCTGGCCCGCAGGGCCGAGACTTCGGCAAGCAGGTCGGCACTCTTGTCCCGCTCGCGATCGAGCAAGTCGGCGCCGCGCTCCCGCTCCACGCGAACCTGATGGTCAAGATCGGCAATCCGCCTGTCGCGTTCGGCCAGCTGGCCTTCGAGACCTGCCCGCAGCTGATCGGCAAGAGCGGCAGCGGAGGCAGCCGACCGCACCGCCGCCCCCCGCATGACCAGAATCGTGGCCGTGAAGGCCACCAGGACCACCCCTGCTGCTGCGCCCAGCAGCGCCTGCAACTGGGTCACGGGGTAATCGGCAACGGAAAACAGCACACCATCCATCTCCATATCCTATCTCGATTCGAGAGTTCATGGAATGTTCCATCACGTCCCCTGGGAGAGTTGACCCGGCCCCCGGAAATGGCCATATCGGGAGCAATCCTTTTCCGCTGGACTTTTGCCATGGCCGTTCGCCCAATTCTTGTCATTCCCGATGCGCGCCTGCGCGCCGTTGCCGACCCGATCATCGAGGTGGACGACGAGATCAAGACGTTGGCCAAGGACATGCTGGACACCATGTATGACGCGCCCGGCATCGGCCTGGCCGCGCCGCAGATCGGGGTGATGAAGCGCATCGTGGTGATGGACCTGGCGGCTGAAGGCGAAAAGCCCGACCCGATGGTGCTGATCAACCCGGAGATCACTCATTTCGGCGACCAGATGCAGGTCACCGAAGAGGGGTGCCTGTCCATCCCCGAGCTCTACTACGAAGTCGAGCGGCCCAACAACGTCACGGTGAAGTACACCGACCTGGATGGCAATGAAGTGGTCAAGGATGCCGAGGGCAAGCTTGCTGTCTGCATCCAGCACGAACTCGATCATCTCGATGGCGTTCTCTACATCGACTATCTCAGCCGGCTGAAGCGCGATCGCGTGATCAAGAAGTTCGACAAGGCCGCCAAGCGCGCCGCGGGCTAGTGCCAGGACCGAGCCGCCGGACCGGAAGCGAGGGGCCGGAGGCCGGTTGACCTCATCCCGCACCTGTCGAAGGACGAGGTGGGCCGCAGGAGTTTGCCAGTGCGTATCGTCTTCATGGGCACGCCCGACTTTTCCGTTCCGACACTGACCGAGATCGTGTCCGCCGGGCATGAGGTCGTGGCCGTCTATACGCGGGCACCCAAGCCGGCCGGGCGAGGACAGGAAGAGCGCAAGTCCCCGGTTCACCTGGCCGCGGAGGAGTTTGGCATTCCCGTATTCACGCCCGCATCGCTGAAAGGCGAGGCCGAGCAGATCGTGTTTGCCAGCCACGACGCCGACGTCGCCGTCGTTGTCGCCTATGGCCTGCTGCTGCCCAGGCCAGTGCTGGACGCGCCAAGGCTGGGCTGCCTCAACCTGCACGGATCGCTGCTGCCACGCTGGCGGGGGGCGGCACCGATCCAGCGCGCGATCATGGCCGGAGACCTCCAGACCGGCGTTATGGTAATGCAGATGGAAGAGGGGCTCGATACCGGCCCGGTCGCGCTGGGTGAAGTCATCCCCATCGGCCCGGACATGACGGCGGGTGAGTTGCACGACCAGATGATGCGCGTGGGGGCCGACCTGATGGGGCGGGCCCTTGCGGCGCTGGAGCGCGGGAGCCTCGATTTCACGCCGCAGCCGGCGGAGGGCACACTCTATGCCCGCAAGATCGAAAAGGCCGAGAGCCGGATCGACTGGTCGCGTCCGTCTGCCGAGGTTCACAACCACATCCGTGGGCTGTCGCCATTCCCGGGTGCATGGTTCGAACTGGAGCTGGGTGGAAAACCGGCGCGGATCAAGGCGTTGCGGTCGACACTGGCGGCGGGCAGTGGCGCGCCGGGCAACCTGCTGGATGGCCTCACCATAGCCTGCGGCGAGGGCGCAGTGCGACTGACCCAGGTGCAGCGCGAAGGCAAAGGTGCCATGGATGCCGCCACTTTCCTCCGCGGCGCCGGGGACCTGCCGGCCGCCGCCAGCTAGATGGCACGGTTCAAGCTCACGATCGAATATGACGGCACCCCGTTCTCGGGCTGGCAGCGGCAGGCCGACCGGATGAGCGTGCAGCAGGCACTGGAAGAGGCTATCCTGGCCATGTCGGGCGAGACGGTGACCACCCAGGCGGCCGGCCGGACCGACGCCGGCGTGCATGCCGTGGGCCAGGTGGCCCATTTCGACCTCGGCAAGTCCTGGGACCCGTTCCGGGTGCGCGAAGCGCTGAACTATCATCTGCGGCCACAGCCCGTGGCGGTGATTGCCAGCGAAGCGGTCGACGACGGCTTCGAGGCGCGCTTCTCGGCGAAGGCCCGGCACTACGAGTATCGGATCCTGACGCGACGCGCACCGCCCGTGCTGGAACGCAACCATGTCTGGCACGTGCCCAGGGCACTTGACTGGAAGGCCATGAACCAGGCTGCCGCCCTGATTGTCGGCCAGCACGACTTTTCCACCTTCCGCTCCTCCGAATGCCAGGCCAGTTCGCCCATCCGCACTCTAGATGCGTTTGGGGTGCATGGGGATAACGAGCATATCGTGGTGACCGCCAGCGCCCGCAGCTTCCTGCATCATCAGGTGCGCTCGATGGTGGGGTCGCTCAAGCTGGTGGGCGAGGGCAAATGGACCCCCGCCGACTTCAGGGCCGCGCTGGACGCGGCCGACCGGCGTCGCTGCGGGCCGATGGCGCCCGCAAGCGGGCTCTTCTTCATGCGGGTCGACTACTAGAGCATCGCCGAAAGCATGGGCTGGATCAGCAGGGCCGTGGCGAACTGGGTGAAGACGAAGAGCGCCACCTGCGGCAGCCGCAGGGTCAGGATCAGCCGGGCGATGTTGACCGCGACGATGAGCGCCACGATGCCCAGGGCGATGAAGGGAATGCTTCCCCCGGTCAATTGCGCCGTGTCGCTGGCCGCGTCGATGGCGATCGGTTGCCCGAACACGCCAATCGCCGCCACTGCCAGGATGGCCTGGAACAGGGTGACCCAATTCTGCACCACCACGAAGGGCACAAGCGCATCGCCCCGCCCGAGCAGGCGCAGAATGGCCCAGGCGACGCCATACTGGATGGCGATGACCAGGGCACCGAGCAGCACGACACTGAGCGAGATGCCAGACGCCCCGGGCGTGCCAAGCAGCGGCGGCCCGAAGGCCTGCACGGCCAGGCTGATGACCAGCGCGATGAAGGAACCGACCAGGCCCACCTGGCGGAAATCGAAATAGGACGAGGCAAGGCGATTGCCGAGAACCAGCGCGAGGCAGCCCCGGGCAGCAGAAACGGCTTCTTGCAGAAATGTTGCGGCGGGTTGGGCCAAGATGAATCTTTGCGCTTAAATGGGTGAGCCGGCGGGACTGGTGAGCATGTAGAGCGCCACGCGCATCGCGACAAGCAGGAGCACGGTCAAAACCGCAAATCCGGCAGCCACGCCCGGGTTCCATCCAGCCGAAACCCGCGCCAGTTTGTAGAGCAGGTAGCCGATGACGAGCCAGCTCATCATCACTATCGGACCGCCGAACAGGGCCAGAAACCCCTCGACGAGCAGGAAAGCGGTGAGGGCATAGATGCCGGGAACCAGCATGGGCAGCATGGTATCGGTCTGGCCCAGGACGAGGCGCGTCGCCATCAGGGTGACGACAAATGCCGTGACGGGCAGGGCGAGCACGAACATGGCCGCGACGATGCCGAAGATATTGGGCATGCCCACATTCATCGATGCCAGGGCAACCGCGAGGAAGGCAGCGAAGGCGAAGATCACCAGGGCGATGACCAGCCCCGGCATGGTGAGGCCGAAGCGCTCGCGCCAGCCGGCATCCCCGGCCAGGATCTGTTGCCAGCCAAGGGCGGCGTTGCGCAGGGTGAGCCAGAGCTTCATCAGGTGCCCTCGAAGAAGCGCTGCATGAAGGCGCGGTAGATGGCGGTGAGGCCGGTGAGGTCCGAAAGCGCAATGTGCTCGTCGGCCTTGTGCATGCTCGGGCCCACAAGGCCACACTCGACGACCGGGCCATACTGGGCGATGAAGCGGGCATCGGAAGTGCCGCCGCCGGTGGAATAGTCCGGGCGCCGCCCCGTCACTTCTTCTATGGCATCGGACAGGACCGTCACGTCGGCGCTGAGCGGCGACAGGAACGAGCGGGACGGGACACCCGCAACTTCGAACGACACCGTCGTGCCTTGTGGCGCAACAGTGGCGATGCGCGAGCGGACCCAGTCGGCCAGCGTCTCGGGCGTCCACAGGTCGTTGTAGCGGATGTTGAACCTGATGATACCCGCGGCAGGAATGACGTTGGACACGGCATTGCCCACATCGATGGAGGTAACCTCCAGATTGGTGGCCGGGAAGTGGTCGGTACCGGCATCGATGGTGGTATCGAGTGCGGTGACGATGCGGGCGAGCACGGGCAGCGGATTGTTGGCTTTGTCGGGATAGGCGACATGGCCCTGGATGCCGGTGACGGTAATCCGCCCCGACAGCGAGCCGCGGCGGCCGATCTTGATGCTGTCCCCGAGCAGTGCTGACGAGCTTGGCTCGCCCACGATGGCGAAATCGAAGCGATGCTGGTTGGCCTCAGCCCATGCCATGAGCTTTTCGGTGCCGTTGACGGCGTCGGCTTCCTCGTCATTGGTGATGGCGAGCATGATGGTGCCCGCATCGGCCGGCACGCCGGAACAGGCGGCAACGAAGGCGGCGATGCCCGATTTCATGTCGGCGGCGCCGCGGCCGAAGAGCTTGCCATCGGCTTCGCGCGGGGTGAACGGATCGGCGGACCATTGCGCGACATCGCCCGGCGGCACAACATCGGTATGCCCGGCGAACAGCAGCCGGCGTCCGGAGCCGCCGCGTATGGCGAAGAGGTTGTCCACCGGGTAGGAACCATCACCCTCGAAACGCAGGCGATGCACGGCAAAGCCGATGCTGCCCAGGGTGGCTTCGAGCAGATCGAGAACGCCTGCCGGCTCGGGGGTAACCGAGGGGCAGGCGATGAGATGCTTGAGAAGGTGGACGGGATCGTCCGCAGGCACAGTCGTCACGAGTCCATCCCGTCCTTCGGTCTTAGGCGGTGGCGTAGCCGAGCGGGTCGGGGCCATAGCTGTTGGGGCCCGGCGTACCCTTGAGGAAGCCGAGCTGGATGAGCACGTAGATGGCGAAAATGCCGAAGACCAGCTGGATGGCGCCCATCCACATGTCGGGCGCCATGGCGACCATGCCATTGCCCAGGTCGACGCGGCTATAGCCGATGCCGAGCGCCTGCAGCACGGTCATGACGCCGGAAATGCCCATCATGATCTTGTAGTCCATGCCGTTATTGTCGCGATCCTGCCGGCGCTTGATGCCGATGGACAGCGCCGGATAGACCAAGATGACGAAGGCGATGACCGGCCCCCAGCTGGAAGTCATGCCCAGGCCGACAAAGCCCAGGATCAGGTAGAGAACGATGCTCGCCACGATCAGGATGACCGTGCCGATCCACCAGGTCTTGCGTGAAATGCGGCCGCTGGTGGACAGGAAGAGTTCTTGGAAGTCCATGATTTTCCCCTCGTAAAACCAAGAAGCCGGGACCCATCCGGCCCCGACACTCTAGGCGACTCGCGGAGGACTATCCAGCGGCTCGATCACTCGCGCAGCAGCTCGTTGATCCCGGTCTTGGAGCGGGTCTGCGCATCGACGGTCTTGACGATCACGGCGCAGTAGAGATTGGGGCCGGGCTGGCCATTGGGCAGCGGCTTGCCCGGAAGCGAGCCGGAGACGACCACCGAATAGGGCGGCACCTTGCCGACATGGATCTCGCCGGTATTGCGGTCGACGATCTTGGTGGAGGCACCGATGAACACGCCCATGGAGATGACGGAGCCCTCGCCCACCACGACGCCCTCGACGACCTCGGAACGGGCGCCGATGAAGCAATTGTCCTCGATGATCACCGGGCCGGCCTGCAGCGGCTCGAGCACGCCGCCAATGCCCACGCCACCCGAAATATGGACGTTCTTGCCGATCTGGGCGCAGGAGCCGACGGTGACCCAGGTATCGACCATGGTGCCTTCGTCCACATAGGCGCCGACATTGACGAAGCTTGGCATCAGCACGACGTTGCGGGCGATGTAGGCCGGGCTGCGGACCACCGCGCCGGGCACGGCCCGGAAGCCGGCCTCGCGGAACGTGTTCTCGCTCCAGCCCTCGAACTTGGTTGCCACCTTGTCCCAGTAATGCGAGCCGCCCGGGGCGCCTTCGATCAGGCGGTTGTCGTTCAGCCGGAAGTTGAGCAGCACGGCCTTCTTGAGCCACTGATTGACCTGCCAGGCGCCGTCCACCTTCTCGGCGACGCGGAGCTTGCCGGTATCGAGCAGGCGCAGCGCCTCCTCCACCGCTGCGCGCACCGGACCCTGCGTGTGGAAGCCGAGCTCGGCCCGGGCCTCGAAGGCATCATCAATGGTCTTGGCGAGATCGGCATAGGACATGGGCGGGCTCCGGGAACAATGCGCGCGGACCATAGCGGCGGGCGGGCTGGAGTCAATCGGATGGTCGCGCCAATGCGCCGCCTGGAACGCGGTTGTCATGATTTGGACGGACCCCGAGACGGCTTTCGCCTCGAAAGTAAATTTTAGTGAGACGGAAACCGCCTCGGGGTGCCGGTTTTTGGAACTGTACCGCGCTCGGGGACGCTCGCCCTGTCGCAACGGCCT
>CAMLOA010000030.1 GCA_946481445.1 uncultured Devosia sp.
GTCGGCTCGTACCATAAAGGTGTGGAGGCTTTCGCCGGGCCGATGCTGGGCAATCCCCGCGCTGACCGTCACCGGCCAGCTGGGTTGCCCGGCAAAGTCGGAGGCGGCCATGCTGGCGCGGATCGCCCCGGCGTAGAGCCGCGCCGTTCCCATATCCCCGCCACCGAGCAGGACGGCGAATTCCTCGCCGCCGATACGCCCGGCAAGGCTGTCGGGCATAGGCAGGTCCCGCAGCAGCGCGCCGAGGCGGGCAATCACCCGGTCACCCGCCGCGTGGCCGGCCGTGTCGTTGATGCGCTTGAAGTGGTCGATGTCGAAAAGCACAATGCACAAGGTTTTGCCGGGGGTGGTCGAAAGCAACTCCCTGGCGCGGTCGTCGAACGTGGCGCGGTTCAGCAGCCCAGTCATGGCGTCGGTGGTCGAGCGTTCACGCATGTGGTCGATGGTTGCCAGCACATCGCGCAGAACCAGCACGAGGGCCAGGGCCAACAAGGCCCCAATCGTCAGCAGCGCGATCGTAAGCGGTTGTTCCAAAGGCGGCCTGACGCCTGTTGGCGGCCGCAAGCCCGAAAACGCCTCGGATCCCGGCCCGATGCCCGTTCCGAGCCGCGGTCCCATCGGCAAGGGCTGCGGGGCTGCGCCATCTGGTGCCAGGGCACCGCGCAGGTCCGGGCGCCGCAGCGGACCCATCTGGAGCAAGTCATTGGTGAACCAGAGGGCGCGGATGGTGATCACCCCCATGCCGGCCGAAATCGCCAGGGCATAGCCCCAGGCGCGGGCCTGCAGCACGGAGATGATCGACCAGGTCATAAAGGCCAGCGTGGGCGCAGGGCCGAGCAGGAACCACATATGGGGAGGCGCTTCGGTCGCGATCAGGGCCGTCGCGATGCCAAGGTAGAGGATAGCGCATGTGATTATGCGGAGCAGCGGGCTGGTCCGCATCGCGCCTTCCCTGAAAAGCCCGACCGCAACAAGGCAAGCGGCGGCATAGAAGCCTGCCCAGCTCACGCACTTGATCCAGTACGAAGGGCCATCGAAGCGCAGCGTGACGGTGGCCATTGCAATGGCGAGCAGCAGGAAACTTGCCGCCCACCAGCGAAAGGCGGTGAGCTTGCCATTGACGCCATAGGCGATCAGCAGGCCCGCGGCCAGCAAGAGGGCCACCACCGCGCCGGCCATGGAAAACACGTCGAACTGTGCCAAGGCGTCCACTCCTTTCGCGAAAGGCACAATAAGGACAAGGGGTTAACGCAAGCTTGGGGCGGGCGTGATTGTCGCCGGACTGCTGCCGGTCAGCTTTGGGACTCGCCGGCCTCTTCGGCCCCGGCGGCTTCGATGGCTTCCATGTCGTCATCGGAAAAGCCGAAATGGTGGCCCAGCTCGTGGATCAGCACATGGGTGACGATCTCGCCCAGGGTGTTGTCGTCGTTCTCGGCCCAGTAGTCGAGAATGGCGCGGCGGTAGAGGAAGACAGTGTTGGGCAATTGTCCGGTTTGCGGCACAGCGCCATCCTCGGTGAGCCCCACGCCCGAGAACAGACCCATGAGCTCGAACGGGCTTTCCATGCCAAAGCCCGCGAGCACGTCATCTTCGGCGAATTCGGCCACCGAGCAGGTGACATCGGCCGCCAGCGACCTGAACGGCTCGGGCAGGCTGGCCAGCGCCTGGCTGGCCAGTGCCTCGATGTCGTCGAGGGTGGGCGCGTAGGCCCTGGCCCAGTCCGGACTTCCTACTGCCACTGCCGGATGTCGACGAAGTGACCGGCAATGGCAGCCGCAGCGGCCATGGCCGGCGACACCAGGTGGGTGCGGCCCTTGAAGCCCTGGCGGCCCTCGAAATTGCGGTTGCTGGTCGAGGCGCAGCGTTCCTGCGGCTTGAGCTTGTCGGGATTCATGGCCAGGCACATCGAGCAGCCAGGTTCGCGCCATTCGAAGCCGGCATCGAGGAAGATCCGGTCCAGGCCCTCGGCTTCCGCCTGTTCCTTGACCAGGCCCGAGCCGGGCACGACCATGGCGCTGACCGTCGATGCCACCTTGCGGCCACCGATCACGGCGGCAGCCGCGCGCAGGTCCTCGATGCGTCCATTGGTGCACGAACCGATGAAGACGCGGTCGATGGCGATGTCGGTCATCGGTGTGCCGGGCTTGAGCCCCATATAGTCGAGCGCCCGCCACTTGGAGGCGCGCTTGTTCTCGTCGGCAATGTCATCGGGGTTGGGAACCGAACCGGTGATCGAGATCACGTCCTCGGGCGAGGAGCCCCAGGAAACGATAGGCGGCAAGTTGGCCGCATCGAGCACCACGACCTTGTCGAAATGGGCACCCTCGTCGGAGTAGAGCGTCTTCCAGTAATCGAGCGCCATGTCCCAGGCCTTGCCTTTGGGCGCGCGTTCACGGCCGTTGACATAGGCAAAGGTCTTTTCGTCCGGCGCGATCAGGCCAGCACGCGCGCCGCCCTCGATGGTCATGTTGCAGACGGTCATGCGGCCTTCCATGGAAAGGTCGCGGATGGCCTCGCCGGCAAACTCGATGACGTGGCCGGTCCCGCCGGCCGTGCCGATCTCGCCGATGATGGCGAGGATGATGTCCTTGGCGGTGACATGGGGCGGAAGCTTGCCGTCCACGCGCACCAGCATGTTCTTGGCCTTCTGCTGGATCAGCGTCTGGGTGGCGAGCACATGCTCCACTTCCGAAGTGCCGATGCCATGGGCCAGGGCACCGAAGGCGCCATGAGTCGAGGTGTGGCTGTCGCCGCAGACAATGGTCATGCCCGGCAGGGTAAAGCCCTGCTCGGGGCCCACGATGTGGACGATGCCCTGCCGCTTGTCGAAGGGATCGTAGTATTCGATGCCGAAGTCTTTGGTGTTTTCTGCCAGGGCAGCGATCTGGATGGCGCTTTCGGGATCGGGATTGGGCAGGGACCGATCAGTGGTGGGCACGTTGTGGTCGACCACGGCCAGGGTGCGTTCGGGGTGGCGCACCTTGCGGTTGTTCATCCGCAGCCCCTCGAAGGCCTGTGGGCTGGTGACCTCATGGACGAGGTGCCGGTCGATATAGATCAGGCTGGTGCCATCCTCGTTGTTCTGGACCAGATGGTCGTCCCAGATCTTGTCGTAGAGCGTGCGCGCCTTGGTCATGGCTGTCATCCGGAGATTGGCAAGTTTGGAGTGGTTCTAAGCCGCAAGGGCGGGTGGGTCAAGCACAACCGTACTCTGCGGTACGGTAGCTATCGCGGGGCGCCGTCCACGGCGTGCCTGACGGCCAGGACCCCCAGCAGGCTGGTGTCGACGCCGATGCGCAGCCGGCACCAGAGGGCGATGGCCAGTTGCGCCAGGATGCGGGCGCCCATATTGGCGGCGGCGGCGCCCACTATGCCATAAACGGGAATGACGGCGATCTGCACGACAAAGCCCAGCGACATGATGATGCCGAATATGGCGACATAGGCGCGTTCATGGCCGGTCATCATCATCACGATCTTGGATGGCCCGGTGGCCGCATCGAACAGCAGGCCGAAGGACAGCAGCACCAGCACCAGGGCGCCCTGTTCGTAGGAAGGCCCGAACAGGGACAGGATCAGGTCGCCCCAGCCGACAAACAGGGCGAAGACGACGAGCGAGAAGACAAAGCCGGCCATGGAGGCCAGCGCCGTAATGGCCTGGGCCTTGCGCATTTCGCCGGCGTGATAGTGCTGGGACACCATTGGCGCGATGACCAGTTCGATCGCGAAGGTGAAGAGCGTCATCAGGCCCGCCGTGCGGAAGGCGTTGAAATAGATGCCCGAACTTTCAAGGTTGAGCATCAGCCCGACCAGGATCACGTCTGCATTGAGGGCCGCCGTCTCGATCAGCGCGCCCAGCAACAGCCAACGGCTCATGCCACCCCATTGCCGCCAATAGTCGCCGATGAGGCCCGGCAGGATGAAATAGCTGCGGCGCAGCGCCGACCAGATCTGCAGCGCCAGCATGCCGGCCAGCAGTGCCGCCGACAGCACCAGCGCGTCGGGCCCGCTGAGGATGATGCCCATGGCGAAAAGGCCCAGCACCGCCAGCGGCAATGCGATGCGCCAGAGGATATCCCGCGGCACCAGCGCGGTCCACAGCGAGCCTTGCGCGCGCAAGGCCGAGGAATTGTACTCGGCAAGGGCCATGGGCAGTATGAGGAAGGCGGCGCCGTAGAAGTGATTGGCGGTGCCCTCGATAGGGATGAAGAGCAGGCCCACATAGGTGACGACGCACAGGGCTAATGCGATCGCCACGCTGGCCAGCAGGGTCAGGGTCGACCCTGCCTGCACGGCCTGAACCGCGGATTCCCGTCGCCCGGCAACGCTTTCCTGCGACCACAGGCGCAGGATTGCCAGCGGCTGGCCGACTCCCGCTGCGATTGCGAGCACCGTGGCCAGCGCGAGGCCGAAGGCGAAATGGCCGTATTCGTCGGCGCTCATCGTCCGGGAGAGCACCACATAGGTCAGGTAGGTCAGGCCGGCGGTGGCCACCTTGATGACGAGCGAACCCACCGAACGCCAAAGTCCGGTGTGAAGAAGCTGCGACAGGTCTGACGGTATTCCGAGCCGCATGGCACGCCCTAATCACCGGCAGACGATCACAAGCCGGCCCGGGCAATCTGCCATGCCAATCTCAAGAAGGTCTTACCTGCCCGCAGGCGGCAGATCACGGCTTCGTGGCCTGTCGCGCCATCAGTGGCGGAAGTGACGCATGCCGGTCATGACCATGGCGATCCCGGCCGCATCGGCTGCTGCAATCACCTCGTCGTCGCGCATCGAGCCGCCGGGCTGGATCACCGCCGTCGCCCCGGCCGCCACGAGAGCCTCGAGGCCATCGGCGAAGGGGAAGAAGGCGTCGGAAGCCACGACGGACCCGGCCGTGAGTGCCCCTTCAAGACCAGCGGCCCGGGCAGCGTCGATCGACTTGCGGTGGCCGGTCAACGCCGAATCGACGCGGCTCATCTGGCCGGCGCCGATGCCGGCCGTCGCGCCGTCCTTGACGTAGACAATGGCGTTGGACTTGACATGCTTGGCCACCTTGGCGGCCAGCCGGAGGTCAACCAGTTCCTGTTCGGTGGGCTGACGCCTGGTCACGACCTTGAGGTCGCAGTCATCGACATTGCGGTTGTCGCGCGACTGCACCAGGAGCCCGCCGGCCACGGACTTGACCACAAGTCCATCCGCCTTGGCATCGGCAATACCGCCGGTCAGCAGCAGGCGGAGGTTCTTCTTGGCGGCGATGATGTCCTGCGCTTCCTGGGTGGCCGAGGGCGCAACGATCACCTCGGTGAAGACCTTGACGATCTCGGTGGCGGTTTCGGCGTCGATCTCCCGGTTGGTCGCGACGATGCCGCCAAAGGCGCTGACCGGATCCGTCCGCAGTGCCTTGAGATAGGCGGTCTTGAGGTCTGCGGCCACGGCCACGCCGCAGGGATTGGCATGCTTGATGATGGCGACCGCCGCAACTTCGGCCGGGTCGAACTCGCTGACCAGCTCGAAGGCAGCGTCCGTGTCGTTGATATTGTTGAAGGACAGCGTCTTGCCCTGCACCTGGGTGGCCGTCGCGACGCCGCGACGGTTTTCGCCGCTGGCATAGAAGGCGGCCCATTGATGCGGGTTCTCGCCATAGCGCATGACTTCGCGCAGCGTGCCGGCAAAGCTGCGATAGCTGACGTCCGGATAGTCGACCTCGCGGGCGAACCAGCTGGAGATGGCGCTGTCATAGGCTGCCGTGCGGGCATAGGCCTTTGCAGCCAGCCTCTGGCGCAGCGCATAGGGTACGCCGCCACTGGCGATGGCCTCGAGCACGGCGGGGTAGTCGGCAGGATCGACCACCACCGTCACATAGGCATGGTTCTTGGCCGCCGACCGGACCATGGCGGGGCCGCCGATATCGATGTTCTCGATGATCTCGTCATAGGACGCGCCCGAAGCGACGGTCCTTTCGAACGGGTAGAGGTTGACCGCGACCAGGTCGATGGCACCGATTTCGTGTTCGGCCATGGAGGCGGCATGGTCGGCGTTGTCGCGCACGGCGAGCAGGCCGCCATGGACCTTGGGATGCAGGGTCTTGACCCGGCCATCCATCATCTCGGGAAAGCCGGTCAGATCGGAAATTTCGCGGACCGGCAGTCCCGCATCCTTGATCAGCTTGTGGGTGCCGCCGGTGGAGATCAGTTCGACGCCGGCCTGGCTGAGCCCGCGGGCGAAATCGGCCATGCCGGACTTGTCGAATACCGAAAGCAGTGCGCGCCCGACCTTGACCGTCTTGCCCATGAGAAGTGTCTTGCCCTGTGATGGTGGATTTTGCGCGCTCGCTAGCACGAAGCGGCGGTGGAGCCAACCGGCTTGTGGCGGGGGGCCGCCTGTCAGTTCTGCTGCAGGGTGAAGATCCAGGCCACCTCCGCGCCAGCCGAGACAGGCGCCTCCAGCACCAGCTGGCGGGTGCGGTGGAAGCCGAGATAGGCCGATTGACGGACGCTTTCCTCCTCGCGGAATTCGGCACCCTCCCACAGGAAGCTCCAGACCGCGCCATTGGGCAGGACCAGCCGCACCAGTCCGTCACCGGGACTGCGCCGCACCATGATGCCCGGCGCCAGATGGAACCGGATGGAGATGCGGCCCGACGGGTTGCCCCGGGCGATCATCCGATCCTGGCCCACCAGTGTCGTCCCGCCGGACAGCAGGGTGATGCGGCGCTCGAGGTCGAGGCCGAAGCGGCGGGCATAGCCCGACGTGGTGAGGGTCAGCAGGTGATCGGCCGGCTCGAGGGTCATGGCCGGCATGGCGGCGCCCCTGGCATCCTCGGCGTCGATCGTGGGGCCGGAATGGGCAACACCCTGCCGGAACAGGGCCTGGTGGTCGGGCATGTCGGACGGGGCCGGTCCGCAGCTTCCCACGATGAGCTCGCTGCCATGGGAGAACTCCATGGCCAGCGCGGAGGCGTGCAGATCGGCGTCGAAGCCGGGCGGCGGGACCAGGCCGGAATCGGCAATGACCACGGCGTCGCCATCGCGCAGGATGCCGTAGCCACCCAGCAGCGTCGAGCGGCGCTTGCGTCCGGGACCGTTGGACTGGATGGCCACCAGCACGTCATGGGGCAGCTGGCCGCAGCCGTTGAAATAGACCGGCTCGCCGCTCGACAGGGTCAGGGCGTCAAGGCATTCGTGCATGCGGTCTATCTGCGCGCCCAGTTCGTTGGCGGCTTCCGACTTGGGGGTGCCGGGCACGCGGCGCACGCTCAGCAGGTCCACCAACAGCTGCAGCTGCAGCTTGGGATTGCGCGACTTGTGCATGCCATCGGCATCGAGCTGCCCCGCCAGGATGGCGTTGAGGCGCTCGATTCGCCGCGGCACGTCGGCATCGTCATTGTGGTCGCAATATTCAGCGCCGAGCAGCGCGATGGCGGCAAACAGCCGGTCGACCGGGTTGGCGGCAAGCCGCCCGCGCACCTTGAGGCTCTGCACCTGGGTGCCGAGCGTGCGCTGGATGGTTCTGGCCTCGGTGGGCGTGGCACCCTCCACGAGCAACGGCAGGTGGCGCAGCCAGTTGAGCACGCGCTGGGCGGTGAGGGCGGGCGCCCAGGTCTGGTGGTCGAACTGCCCTTCCCGACCGATCCAGTCGAGCACCAGCGTTCGGGCAAAGCGGCGTTCGCCGGCATCCCGGATGTCCCGGAAATGCCGCAGCCAGGAGAAGCCGTGCAGGTTGAACCACCAGTCGGGATGGTCCACGTCCAGCTCGAAGGGGGAGACGCCGCCGGTCTGGATCAGCTTGGAGGCCAGCAGGTAGCGGCCTGCCATCATTTCGCGCACCGCATCGCGATCGCTGGGGCGGAATTCGGGGAGCTCGCCGGCAAAGGCATCATCGGCTAGCCCGCGCCATGTCCAGCGCGTGAGCGGCGTGGTCATGGACCAGTCGGCAACGGTATAGGCAAACGCGCTCGTCGCTGAGCGGAACCCGGTCAGCACGCCCATGCCTCCAGCCGCCACGATGGCGGCCCTGCTTCATACGTCCGCGTCAACACGCCCTGTCCCGTTCGGTGCAACCTCAACGCCGGCGGAACCGCGCCACGAAGAAGCCGTCCATGCCCCCGTCCACGCCGCCAGGCGCCATGGCCGGATGCGTCCGCACCAGCCCACGCGCCGAGACGGCCGTCTCCAGCCCCGGCAATTCTTCGACCCCAATGGGAGACAGATCAAGGCCCGGCAGGTGCTCGAGCGCCCACTCCACCTGGTCTTCGCCCTCGGCAGGTTCCAGCGAGCACACGCAATAGACGAGGACCCCGCCGGCATCCAGGCAACGGAAGGCATTGGTGAGCATGGCCCGCTGCAGGCGGACACGTCCGGCAACATCGGCGAGCGAGCGATGCCAGATGACTTCCGGATGCCGCCGGAAGGTGCCCGTCGCCGAACAGGGCGCGTCGAGCAGCACCGCGTCATAGGGGCTGGCGGGCGCATAATTGGCCGCATCGCCGATGATCGTCTGCGGCTTGTAGCCCAGCCGCTCCATGTTCCTGGCCAGCCGCTCCATGCGGCGGGTGTCGCCATCGAGGGCCGTGACGTCGTATCCGGCCTTGAGCAACTGGGCGGTCTTGCCGCCCGGGGCGGCGCAGAGGTCGAGGACACGGGCACCGGCCGGCAGGCCGACCAGCCGGGCGGGAATGGCCGAGGCGGCATCCTGGACCCACCAGCGGCCCTCGGTGTAGCCGGGCAGGGCCTCGACGGGCCGGTCACGCTGCTCGATGCGCACGGTATCGGCCATGACCGGGGTGGCGCCCAGCATGGCAACCAGATCGCGGTCGTTGTCCTTGAGGGTCAGGTCGAGCGGTGCCCCGGCCAGCAGCGCCTGCGAAAAGCCCGCTATGGCCGCCTCGCCATAGGCCTCCAGCCAGGTGTCGCCGAAAGTCTCGGGGATGAGCAGGTCATCGCTCAGCATGCCGAAACGGGCCGAATTGGCCTGTCCGTTGCGCAGCACGGCATTCATCAGGCCGGACAAGTGCCGGGCCTTGGGGTCGCGCTTGACGGCCTCGACCGCCAGGAACAGGGCGCTATGGGCACCGAGATCGGGCAGGAAGACCAGTTGCGCCAGGCTCAGGCGCAGCACGGCCTCAAACGTGCCCGACTTGGCAGGCATGCCCTTGTCGAGCAGGGCATGGATGATGAAGTTGAGCTGGCCGTGGCGGCGCAGGGCCGTGGTGATCAGCCGGTTGGCCAGCGCCCGGTCGCGGCTGTCGGCCAGTTCCGATGCGGTGAGGGCCGAGAAGTTCTCGCCACCCAGCACGGCCTTGAGCCGCTCGGCGGCAACGAGACGGAGCTTGAGCCCCGCCGGTTCAGGTTTATGCGCCACGCTTCTGCTTTCATCCCCACGGACCGCGTCGTCCGCCGTCCTCGTCGGTCCGCCCGACGGTCGGCACGCGCCAGCCACCGCCAATGTCGCGGCCAGCCGAAGCGGGCTCATGGCGGGGCCGAGGCCTGCGGCCCTTATCGTCCACCTGCCGCTCGCCTGCAAGCCTGCGCAGGGCCTCGATGCGATTGCCGGTATCTGGGTGGGTCGCAAACAGATTGTCCATGCGCTGCCCGCTGAGGGGATTGACGATATACATATGGGCCATGGCCGGGTTGCGCTCGGCGGCGACATTGACCTGGCGGCCGGCCAGGGTGGCGATCTTGTGCAGGGCCGATGCCAGCGCCAGCGGATCGCCCGAGATCTCGGCGCCGCCGCGGTCGGCCTCGTATTCGCGGGTCCGGCTCACGGCCATCTGCACCAGCATGGCAGCGAGGGGGGCGAGAAAGACCATCAGCAGGGCGCCGACGCCGCCAAGCGGATTATCCCGGTTGTTGCCGCCGCCGAAGAAGAGGCCGAACTGCGCCAGCGCGGAGATGGCGCCCGCCAGGGTGGCGGTGATGGTCATGGTCAGCGTGTCGCGGCTGCGGATATGGGCGAGTTCGTGGGCGATGACGCCCGCTACCTCGCGGGTATCGAGGTGGCGCAGCAGCCCGGTCGACACGGCGACGGCGGCATTGTCGGGGTCGCGGCCGGTGGCGAAGGCGTTGGGCTGATCGGTCTGGATGACATAGACCTTGGGGGTCGGAATGCCGGCCTTGCGCGACAGGATATCGACCATGTCGTAGAGCTCGGGCACGCGGGAGCGCTCGACGGGGACGGCGCCCTGCATGCGCAGGACCAGCTTGTCCGAGTTCCAGTAGGCGAACAGGTTGGTCAGCCCGGCAAAGACCAGCGCGATCAGCATGCCGGACGTGCCGCCGATGAAATAGCCCACCACCATGAACAGGGCCGTCATGGCGGCAAGCAGGACAGTGGTGCGCAAGGCGTTGAACATCAAAGGAGCCCTTGGGTTCTGTTGGTTGGGCAATTATGTTGTGTGGCGATCGGTTCCATGCAAGCGGCATGACCAAATGGTAATCCGGATGAGGCCATGAGCGACGATACTCCGCCCCAAGATGCTGATCCCGCCCCGCGCCCGCCGCTGAGCGACGCAGCCAGGCGCGCGCTGGCCGAAGCGGAGGCACGCCGCGCGGCGATCGATGCCAGGACCGCCTTTGCCCCCAAGGAGCAGGGCGGGCGGGGCGGCCTCGAGCCGGGCCGCTACGGCGACTGGGAAATCAAGGGCCTGACCAGCGACTTCTGAAGCG
>CAMLOA010000031.1 GCA_946481445.1 uncultured Devosia sp.
CTGCGCGACCAGCATTTCGGCGGCGGCGATGAAATCGGTGAATGTGTTGGGCTTGTTTTCGCGGCGGCCCTGAACATACCACCGGTAGCCCTTCTCCATGCCGCCGCGGATATGGGCCGTGGCATGCACGAAGCCCCGATCGACCAGCGAGAGCGCCGATATGGAAAAGGCGGAGGGCATAGACATGCCGTAGGCGCCGTAGCCATAGAGGAGGGCGGGGGCAGAGCCGTCGAGCTTTGTGCCCTTGCGGTAGAGCACGGTGACAGGGACCATCTCGCCGTCGTCCGCCTTGGCAAAGAGCCGGCGCGTCTCGTAGTCGGATGGATTGTGCCCCGAGGGGACCTCCTGTTCCTTGAGCAGGGTACGCGTCCCGGTTTCGAGATCGACATCATAGGTGCGCGACGGCGTCGTCGGCGAGGAATAGGTGAGGCGGAAGACCGAAGTATCGAATTCGTAGCCGACCGACATGCCCAGTGAATAGGCTTCCTCGTCGAACCTGACCGTTTCTTCCCGGCCCGTGCGCAGGTCGCGCACAATGATGCGCGGCAGCCCTTCATGGCGTTCGAGCCGCAGCAGATGGTTGCGGATGACGATGGTGTCCAGAATGAGCACGCCCTGCTGGTGCGGCACCAGGTCCGCCCAGTTCTCGGCGCCCGGGTTGTCCGCCGACACCGTCACCACCTTGAAGTCTTCGGCGCCATCGGCATTGGTCCGGATGAACAGCACGCCGTCGCGCTCATCCACGTCATATTCGCGATCGGTCAGGCGTGGCGCGACCAGGCGCGGTTCGCCACCGGTTTCGGCATCGATCAGCCAGCACTCGCTGGTCTGGTGGTCGTGGGCGTCGATGACGATGAACTTGTCGGAAAGCGTCCGGCCAACCCCCACGAAGAAGCCCGGGTCCTTCTCTTCAAAGATGATCGGGTCGCTGGCCTGGTCGGTGCCGATCGTGTGCAACCGAACCCGGTAGGGCCGGTGGTTGTCGTCATACTCGGTGTAGTAGATCGCCGTGCTCGCATTGTTCCAGACATAGGAACCGGCCGTCTGCCGGATGACTTCGGCACTGTCGGTCCCCGTTTCGAGGTCGCGGATGACGATGTCATAATATTCCGAACCCGCCCGGTCGGCGGCCCAGGCCAGGTAGCGATGGGACCTGTCGTGTTCGGCACCGGCAAAGCCGAAATATGCGTCACCCGCCTCCACGTTGCAGTCGAGTAGGACCGTTTCGGTGCCGCCGTCGCGCGGCGTGCGCACGATCAGCGGGTACTGCTTGCCCTCCAGCATGCGGGAATTGTAGGCCCATGGACCATCGGGGGAGGGGACACCGCTGTCGTCCTCCTTCATGCGTCCGCGAATCTCCCGGTAGATCGTCTCGCGCAAGGCTTCGGTGCGCTGCCCGAAATGGGCCTCGTAGTACGCATTCTCCGCTTCGAGGTAATCGCGGATCTCCGGATCGAGCGCCTGCGGCTTCTGCATGACCTCCTGCCAGTTCTCAGCGCGCAGCCAATGATAGGGATCTTCGCGCCGGACATTGTGGTGCACCGCGAAATGCGGCTTGCGGGCGGCGACGGGCGGTACGGGCTTGGTCATCTGGCAATCCAGTAGGAGGGACCTTTCACATAAGGTGCGCTGCGCGGCATGGGAAGTGCGGGTTTCTGGGGAGTGCGGCCATATGGCCCCCGGCTTGCGGACCGTTTTCGCTTGTCCGCCCGGGACCAATCGTTAAGGTCTTGCGCGAAAAGCTGGCCAGCAGAGTAGGCGAGCAACAGGGTTTGTGCAGTCGGGGCGGCGTATGGATACGAGCATAGCATTGGTGGCGATCGGGCCATTCGCCGCTGCCTTGCTGGCTCCGCTGGTCGTGCGCTTCTCGATGGGCCTGGCCGGCTGGATACTCGGTGTCGTTCCTGCGGCCGCCTTCCTCTTCCTGTTCGGACTGGTCGAGACCGTTGCCACCCGAACAACTGTCACGGCATCGATAGGCTGGATCCCCGATTATGGCCTCGATCTCGCATTCCTTATCGACGGCCTCAGCCTCACATTCGCGCTTGCCATTTCCGGCATCGGCACCCTCATCGTCATCTACGCCGCCTCGTACCTGAAGGGCCACCCGCACCTCGGGCGGTTCCTGGGCTTCCTGCTCGCGTTCATGGGCGCGATGCTGGGCCTGGTGCTTGCCGATACGCTGCTGGCGCTGTTCGTCTTCTGGGAACTGACCGCGATAACGTCTTTCCTCCTGATCGGATTCGATCACGAACGGCAAGCGGCCCGCCGCGGCGCTATCCAGGCGCTGGTGGTGACCAATATCGGCGGCCTGGCTCTGCTGGTCGGGGTGATCCTGGTGCGTCTGGGGACCGGCAGCGTCAGCATGAGCGAACTCATCGCCCAGGGCAGCCTGCAGGCCGATCCGCTCTACGGGGCCGTGCTCGCCTGCTTCCTGATCGCCGCCTTCACCAAGTCCGCCCAGTTTCCCTTCCACTTCTGGCTGCCGAACGCCATGGAGGCACCGACGCCGGTCTCGGCCTTCCTGCACTCCGCCACCATGGTGCAGGCCGGCGTCTACCTGCTTGCACGCACCACGCCGGTCCTGGGCGGCACGGAGGTGTGGACCACCGTACTGGTTGGCTTTGGCGCGGTGACGTTGATCTGGGGGGCGCTTGGCGCGCTGCGGCAGACCGATCTCAAGCAGATGCTGGCCCAGACGACGATTGCCTCCCTTGGCCTGCTGGTGCTGCTGATCGGCCTCGGCTCCAAGACGGCGATTGCGGCCATGGCCGTCTACTTCGTGGCGCATGCCCTCTACAAGGCAGGCCTTTTCATGGTGGTGGGGTCCATCGATCATGAAACCGGAACCCGCGACATCACGGCGCTCAGCGGCCTGGCCGATCGCATGCCGGTGACCTTCATCGCCGCTGCCCTGGCCAGCGGCTCCATGATCGGGCTGCCCCCAACCCTGGGTTTCTTCGCCAAGGAAGAAATGTATCTCGATATTCTGGCTGCCGACTGGCGGACGATCGCGCTTGCCGTCGTCCTGATCGCGGGCAATGCTCTGCTCGCGGCGGTGGCAGGCCTGGTGGCAATCAAGCCATTCCTGGGTCCGGACGTTCCGACTCCCAAATCCGCCCACGAGGCACCCTTGCCCATGCTGGCTGGGCCGGTCCTGCTCGGTGCGGCCGGTATCGTGGGTGCCCTGCTGGTCGACTGGTTCGGCCATTCGATCCTGGCGCCCACCGCGACGGCTGTGTTGCAGTCATCCGTCGAGAGCCATCTCACATGGAATATCGACTTCTCTAATCCCGCGCTCTGGCTTTCGGTGCTGACCTGGGGAATTGCGTTCCTCGCCTACCGGCAAGCGGCAGCGATCCGCACCATGGCGCGCCGCCTCGAGTCCGCCCTGCGCTGGAGCCTCGATCACGGATTCGACCAGGCCATGTTCTCCCTCATCCGCTTCTCCGGGGCGGTGACGAGAGCGCTCCACCATGGCCGGCTCGAACTGTATCTCGTCACCGTCTTTGTCTTGCTGGGCCTGGCGCTGCTGGTGCCTCTGTTTGCGCTTGGTGGGGTCAATGTGCTGCTGCCCACGGCCGAACTGGGCAACTGGGGTGCAGTGCTGTCCTGGCCGCAGCTCGAGATTCATGAATGGGCCGTGGTGGCGCTGGCGGCCTTCGGGCTGATCCTCGTGCTGTTTGCCGACAAGCGCCTGATCGCCATCCTGGCGCTGGGCGTGCAGGGAACCGGGGTAGCGCTCATTTTCCTGCTGTTCGGTGCCCCTGACCTGGCCTTCACGCAACTCATGGTGGAGATCCTTTCGGTCGTCATCCTCGCTTTGGTCATGACGCGCCTGCGGCTGGAGGAAACCGATCACCGCCGTGGCGAGGACCGGCTGCTCGATGGCGCGATTGCGCTGGTCTGTGGCGCTGGGGTCAGCCTCATGCTCATGGTGGTGCTGGCAGGCACGCTCGATACGCGCCTGTCGGACCTGTTCACGGCCACTAGCGTGCCCATTGCCCACGGCGCCAACATCGTCAACGTCATCCTGGTTGACTATCGCGGCTTCGATACTCTCGGCGAGATATCGGTGGTCATGGCGGCCGGCATGGCCATCATGGTCCTTCTGCGCAACCGGCGGCGTGTCGCGGCCCGGGGAGAGCAGGCATGAATACGGTCATCTTCCGAACGCTGGCACCGCTGATCGTCACCACGATGCTGGTGTTCTCGGTCTATGTCTGCCTGCGCGGCCATAACGAGCCCGGCGGCGGCTTCATCGGCGGCCTGATCGCCGCTTCGGCCATAGCCATTCTCGGCATGGCCATCGGTTCGGGCCGGGCCAGGGTCGCACTCAAGTTCGACCCGCTTGCCTTTGCCGGCTTCGGGGTCGCCATCGCGGCGGCGTCGGGCCTGATGTCGATCTTCTACGGCAACCCGTTCATGACCAGCATCTGGCTCTATCTCGATCTGGGCGGAAACGAGGTAGCGCTGTCGACACCGCTGGTCTTCGATATCGGCGTCTATCTGGTCGTCTTCGGCACGCTGTCCGGTGTTGCCCTGGCCCTGGAAGACCGCGACGGGGAGGGCCGGTGATGGACCATGTTCTCGCCGTTCTCGTGGGCGGCTTCATCTTCCTGGGCGTCTACCTGCTGCTCTCGCGCTCGGTCATCCGCATGCTGCTGGGCATCGTGATCTTCGGTAACGGGGTCAATCTCCTGATCTTCACCGCCGGCCGCCTGACGCGCAGCGTGGCGCCGATCGTGCCGCCGGGCCTTGATCACCCCGAGGGTCCGGTCGCAAATCCACTGCCCCAGGCGTTGATCCTCACGGCCATCGTCATCGGCTTTGCCATGTTCTGCTTCCTGCTGGTGCTGGCCTATCGCGCCTATCAGACGCTTGACGCCGACAACACCGACACGATGCGCCTGGCAGAGCCGAAAGACCTGCCCCGGCCCCCCCTGAGTTATTGACCATGGACCACTCGGATCTTCCCCGCGCCATGATCGATACAGTGACCACCGCCGCCGACTGGGTGGTGATCCTGCCGATGGTGCTGTCCTTGCTGGGAGCGGCCCTGCTGCTGATGTTGCGCAAGGCGCGAGGGCTCGACCTCGTCTTCGCGCTGCTCATCGTCGCCGCAATCATCGCCTGCGAAGTGGCATTGCTGCTGCGGGTCCATGAGGCCGGACCGATCAGCATGACCATGGGCAAGTGGCTTCCTCCCCTGGGCATCAGCTTTACCGTGGACCTGTTTGGCGCCGCATTTGCGCTGGCAGCATCGGGCGTCACGCTGGTCGTGCTCCTCTATGCCGGCGCGGACCAGGACGACGACAGCAAGGATAACTTCTACCCGCTGGTGCTGCTCCTGCTTGCCGGTGTGACCGGGTCCTTCCTCACCGGCGACATCTTCAACCTCTATGTGTGGTTCGAAGTGATGCTGATCGCGTCGTTCGGACTCATCGTGCAGGGCGGACGGCCGATCCAGCTCGATGGTGCCCTCAAGTACGGGTTCCTCAATTTCCTGGCCACCACACTGTTCCTGCTGGCACTCGGCTTCATCTATGGCCTGCTGGGGACGCTCAACATGGCGGACATCGTCCGCGTGGCGCCCGAGGCCGATCCGGCTGCAATGGCTGGCGTCGCGGCACTCCTGCTGCTCGCATTCGGAATGAAGGCGGCCGCATTCCCCGTCAATGCCTGGCTGCCCGCCTCGTATCACGCTCCGCCTGCCGAGATATCGGCGCTCTTTGCCGGGCTGCTCACGAAGGTGGGCGTCTTCGTCCTGCTGCGCGCGCTCGTCCTGCTCCTCCCTGCCAGTCGCGACCTGCTCGAGCCGGTGCTGGTAACCATTGCCGTAGCAACGCTCGTCATTGCGCCGCTGGGGGCGATCGCCGAGACCAATCTCCGGCGCGCCCTCGGCTTCGTGGTCATTGGCGGCATTGGCGCGGTGCTGGCCGGCGTGGCGATCGCGAGCGACCGGGCCATAGGCGGGGCCGGTTTCTACATCTTCCACTCCATGCTCACCATGACCGCGCTCTACCTGGTCGCCGGGCTGATCGAGCGCCGGACTGGTCAAACAGATTCCCGAAACATGGGTGGCATCTATGCCGCCAGCGCCCCGCTTTCGATCGCTTTTCTGGTGCTGGTCCTGGGAGCGGCCGGATTCCCGCCCTTGCTCGGGTTCTGGCCGAAGCTGCTGCTGCTCGAGGCAGCGCTGGCGGAAGGCGACTGGTCGGGGCTCCTGCTGACAGCGGCCCTGCTGATCAATGCCTTCCTGACGCTGATCGCGGGCTCCCGGCTGTGGTCGCATATCTTCTGGCGCGGCGTGGACGCGGCGCCATCAACTGCCGCTGCGTGGCGCGGGAAACCCGTCCGCTACGCCGCCGCAGGCCTGCTGACCCTGGCCATTGTGGCAGCCGGCCTGTGGCCCAACCCGTTCTTTGTCATCGCCCGGTCCGGGGCCGGGGACATCGTCGATTCGGGCCGCTACGTCGCGGCAGTGGGCCTGATGGAGGACATTCCATGAAACTGACCCTGCTGGTTCTGACGCTTGCCCTCGTCTGGGCCGCCGTGACGGACGGGTTCAACCTCCCCAACATGCTTTTCGGGGCGGCGATCGGACTGTTGGCCGTCTTCGTGCTGCGGCACGAATTCGCCCGTCCGCGGTTGCTGGCGCGCGGGCGGAGGATTGTGTCCCTGGGGCTGCTGTTCGTGTGGGAACTCATGGTCAGCGCGGTCCGCGTCGCCATGATTGTCGTCCAGCCCAATCTGCGTGCCCAGCTCAAGCCCGCCATTGTGGCCTTCCCCCTGACCGTGCAGAGCGATGCCGAAATCACGCTTCTGGCCAACATGATCACGCTGACGCCGGGCACCCTGTCCGTCGACGTTTCGGATGATCGGTCGGCACTCTATGTCCACGTGCTCAACCTGGAGGATCGCGAGGGACTGATCGCCGATATTGCCGGTGGCTTCGAACGCCGCATCCGGGAGGTCTATGCATGACTGTCGCGGAGATGATCGACATGTCCTCGGCCGTGGCGCTGATCGTGCTCGGCGTGGCTCTGTTCGTGTCCACCATTCGCATCATCATCGGGCCTACCCTGGGAGATCGCATCCTGGCGCTGGACCTGATGACCCTGGTGGCTATGGGCTTCATCGGTGCCGTCGCCATCCGAACCGGATCGTCGCTCTACCTGGATATCGCCCTGGCACTCGCCCTGCTGGGGTTCCTGGCGACGTTGGCACTGGTGCGCTACATGCTCTCCCGGCCCCGCCAGGAGCCCGAGGAACCCGAGGAGTCAGCCTGATGACGGTGATGATCATCAGCATCCTCGGCTGCGCGCTGCTGCTGGGCGGCGCGGCATTTGCCCTGCTCGCGGCAATCGGGGTCTTGCGCCTGCCCGACCTTTTCACCCGCATGCACGCCGCCTCCAAGGCGGGAGCGGTCGGAGGCGGGCTCATTCTGCTGGCCGTCGCCTTGCTCAGCTTTGAGATCGCAGTCGCCCTGAGAGCAATAATCGGCGTGGGCTTCCTTTTGCTCACCACACCATTGTCGGCGCATCTGCTCGCACGAGCAAGTTATGGATCGGGGGAAGTGCCGGATGCCAAGCTTGTGATTGACGAGATGAAGTCAAAGACTAGCCAGATTTGACTGGTATGATTGCCAGATGGTTACATGTTAACTGCTTCCTGTTGGCTTGCGCCATCCCTTGAACAGTTCTAAGTATCATGGATGGTTGTGATTGCCCTTTCACAGCCCAATAAAAACAAGGAAGGTTGAAACTATGAGTGACACTGTCGTGTCGGCGAGCGGTCATGAGAGCGACTTGGTCGAACTCAGCACCGAAATCGTCGCAGCCTATGTCAGCCACAATGCCGTCAGCCCGTCCGATCTGCCCAAGCTGATCGCCGACGTGCACGGTGCCCTGCGCTCCCTCTCGACCAACGAAGCCCCGCTTCCGGTCGAGGAGCTCAAGCCTGCCGTGCCGGTCCGCAAGTCCGTCGCGGCCGACTACATTATCTGCCTCGAAGATGGCAAGAAGTTCAAATCGCTGAAGCGCCACCTTCGTACCCACTACAATCTCTCGCCAGAAGAATATCGCGAGAAGTGGGGCCTGCCGGCCGACTATCCGATGGTTGCTCCGAACTATTCGGCAACCCGCTCGAAGCTGGCCAAGGACAACGGTCTGGGCCGCAAGGCGGCCTGACCGCAGCATCCTCCGAGACACGTCGCGCCCACACGGGCGCCGGGCACTCAAAAAGTTCAAGCGGCCGCTCCCCAAGGCGGCCGTTTGAATTTTTGACGACCGTCCACAAAAGTTATCCCCACCACCTTGCCCTTGTCGCAGTTTGTAGGAATTAATTCCTTGCAAGCGATGAGGGCAATCAATGTTTCATGCTTCTTTCCATGCTACGCCCACCCGGCGCCCGGGACCGGGCCGCGCCTGTGCGGTCGTCATCGCACTGGTTGCGCGTGAAAAGCATGTGCCCAGGCAGATGCTTACACATCCAAGTCGAGGTCGTGCCCCGACCGCGCATGCCCGGCAGCTGGCTATGTACCTGGCCCATACGGCCCTCGGACGGTCGCTGAAGGAGGTCGGTGAGGTCTTCGGACGGGATAGGACTACGGTCTCATACGCCTGCGCCCTGATCGAGGACATGCGTGACGATCCGCATTTCGATGCTGAAGTTGCAGCGCTCGAAAGCCGGATCGAGGTCATGTTGGGGGACACGGATGCCTGAAAGGGTCGGCCTGGAACGATTCGCCGCGGGAAAGCACCCCTTCCTCGACAAGCATCACCTGGCCGCTGCGGAGCGGCTGGAACGCCTGGTTCAACGCGCCTGCCTCGCGCCCCGCCTGACGATGTCCTATGGTTCCTACACTGTCGCGAGCCATGGCCAGGGCAACTTGGCCCGGGATCTCAGCGACAGCGCCGCTGACGCCCGGAGCCGGATCAACGCCCTGGCCGAGAGACTGCCGTCCGATTGCTGGGACGTGCTCTTCGACGTCTGCGGTCTCGGCCTGGGGTTGCAGGAGATCGAGGTGGCGCGCCAGTGGCCGAGGCGAAGCGCCAAGCTCGTGCTGCGAATCGGCCTCGAGCAACTCGCGCGGGAATTCGGTCTGGCGCCGCACATTGCCGGCCGCCAGGGCGGCAGAGTCTCCGGATGGCTCGAACGGCGTCCGCCGATGTTCGCGGATAGCTCGCCTTAACCATCGCCACGTCCGCGGCAACCGGGGAGGGGCCGGACGTGCTACTGGCCGCATATGCGTCAAAAATATCTCACCATCCAGTACCTGCGCGGTCTCGCGGCCATCCTGGTGCTTGCCTCCCATGCCCTGTTGTACCCACTAGTCGAGCACGATCTGGGCTTCGGTCGCCTGGGCTGGCTGGGGGTGATCCTCTTCTTCGTCATTTCCGGCTTCATCATGGTCGTGGTGACCGGCGAGGGGCGGTTTTCGGCGCGCGATTTCCTACGCCGGCGCTTCGTGCGCGTGGTGCCGCTGTACTGGGCATTCACCCTGGTTGCGGCCGCGCTGGCGCTGCTGGCGCCGCACCTGTTCAAGACGACCGTGTTCGATCCTGTGGCCCTGGTGCAGTCGCTGCTCTTCATTCCGTTCTACAACGCCGCCAGCGGCGGCATTCATCCGCTCTACAAGCTGGGCTGGACGCTGAACTACGAAGTCTTCTTCTATGTATGCTTCGCGCTGCTGGCCTTCCTGGAGGCCGGGAAAAGGGTGGTCTGGTTGACCCTGGCCTTCTCGGCGCTCGCCATTGTGGGCCTTGCGGTCAAACCCACGGCGGCCATCCCGCAATTCTACACCAGCTTCATGCCCCTGGCATTCTGCGCCGGTGCCTGGCTCGGCCTGGCGACCCTGCGCGGGCGGATTGGCAGTCTGTCGCACAAGGCGGTCTTCGTCCTGGTCGTGCTGGGTCTTGCCGGAATGATCGAGGGCTTCGCCGTGGACCGCCATGGCCTCGTCGAAGATGGGCTGGCCTTTGTCGGCTACCTGGTGTTCGCTTCAGCGCTGGTACTCCTGGCCGTCCGCCTCGAACAGGTACTCCCCAGGGTCCGGCTGCTGGAGGCGATCGGAGACGCCTCCTACTCCATCTATCTGGTGCACATGTACGAAGTGGCTGTGCTGTCCGGCCTGGCGTTCAAGCTGCTCGACCCCACCAACCTTCTGGCCGACTATGTCGTCGCCGCCGTCTCGGTGGCTGGCGGCACACTGGCCGGGCTCGTCGTCTATCGGCTGGCCGAACAGCCGCTGCTGGCGTGGATCAGCATGCGCTGGCCCAGGCGCGCGGCTACACCGGTTCCCGCTAAATCATCAGCCTGATGCGGCGGCGGCTTCGGCGCGTATCCGGTTGACCATGGCCACCAGCCCATTGGAGCGCTGCATCCCCAGATGCTCGCTGAGCCCGACCTTCCGAAACCATTCAACGGCATCGGTCGCGGCGATTTCGCGGGCTGGCCGGCCCGAATAGAGCGCCAGCAGCACCGCCACCAATCCCTTGGTGATGATCGCGTCCGACTGGCCGCGGAACGTCATGGTGGTCGTCTCACCGGCGCGGTCCAGGCTGGATACGAGCCAGACATT
>CAMLOA010000032.1 GCA_946481445.1 uncultured Devosia sp.
GGCCGTCCGCGCCAGCTCTATAACGGTTCGCCCGCCCGCGACTTCAGCCCGCTCGGCGACCGCTGATCTCTGCCCAATGGGCCAGGATCCGGTCGGCCGGGTCCTGGCGGGGATCGTCTGCTTCGCCCATCTCCATGAGGCGTACCAGGTCGGCAAAGCGCTCTGCCTGGACAGAGCGTGCCCCGACATGGTCCAGCAACATGCCGACGGCCGCTCCCAGGGCATCGACATCGGCTGCGGGTTGCACCAGTTCGGGAACCACAGCGTCCCTCAACACGATGTTTGGCAGCGAGACAGCCGGTGAGCCGAGGCCGGCATAGACCTTCGCTTGGTGGCGATCCATCACATAGCAGACCACCATGGGCAGCCGCGCCATTGCCAACTCGAGCGTCACCGTGCCCGAGACGGCCAGCGCCATCACGGCGCGGCCGTAGAGCGCTCTCCGCTCTGCCCGGTCGGTGACAACCTCGACGGGCACCGACCAGCCCTCCACTTCGGCCTGGATGCGGCCCCGCAGCGACTTGAGCGTGGGCAGAACAATACCATCGACGGCGGCATGTCCGGCATGGCGCTCGGCGACCTGCCTGAACAGCGGCAAATGTCGCCGCAACTCGCCCTCGCGGCTGCCGGGCAACAGCACGAGCGGTCCACGCGTCGCCACGGGCCGGTCGAGCGCTTCCTGCAGTACCGGGTGCCCGACATAGCAGGTCGAGGGGCCGCCAAGCCGCCGCATCACCGCCGGCTCGAAGGGAAGGACCGCGAGCACTTCGTCGAACAGGGGCTTGAGCCTGGCAGCGCGCTCCGGTGCACGCGCCCACACCGATGGCGCGACGTAGAGGATCATCCTGCCGCCGTATCCCATCGACTTCAGCCGCCTCGCCAGGAGCCTCGAGAAATCCTGCGAATCCACCAGAACGACGATGTCGGGCTCGTCCCGGCGGATCGCCCTCGCGGCCTGCTCAATGCGCCAAAGCAGCAATGGCAGGCGGCGGACGACATCGCTAATGCCCATGACGGCCAGGTCGCTCATGGGGAACAGGGACGTGAGCCCCGCGGCCTCAAGTTCATCGCCGCCCACGCCCGCCAAATCAAGCGGAACGCGGCCGCGCAACCGTCGCACCAGATCGGCGGCAATGCGGTCTCCCGATGGCTCGCCCGCCAGTACGAACAAGCGCAGCGGGCGCATTGCCGGCGCGCTCACTCGGCGTCGTGGCCGTTGCGCGGCAACAGGATGGGTCTATCGGAGGCGGCCGCGATGAAGGCGACCACGTCCTGCACCAGAACGTCGCCCTTGAACAATTCGGCCGCGTCCTCGACACGCTCGCGCAATGTACCTTCGCTGGCAAAGATCAGCCGATAGGCCGCGCGCAAGCGGTGAATGGCCTCGCGATCGAACTTGCGGCGCTTGAGACCCACCAGGTTCAGCCCGGTCAGCGTCGCCCGGTTGCCCACCGCCATGCCGTAAGGAATTACGTCGCCATCCACCATGGACTGCGCCCCGATGAAGGCATGAGCACCAATGCGGGTGAACTGATGGATCACGCAGGTGCCACCGAAGATGACGTTGTCGCCGACATGAACATGGCCGGCAATACCCACATAATTGGCCATGACCACGTTGTTGCCGATGATCGCGTCGTGGGCCACATGGGCACTGGCCATAATCAGGCAATCATTGCCGATCCGGGTCAGCATGCCGCCGCCCTCGGTACCAGGATTGATAGTGACCGACTCGCGGATGGTGCAACGCTCGCCGATCACCAGACGGGACGCCTCGCCGTGATATTTCAGGTCCTGGGGGCGGTGGCCGACCGAAGCAAAGGGATAGATCCTGGTATCCGCACCGACTTCAGTCCGGCCCTCCACGACCACATGCGATATCAGTTCGACCCCGTCGGCGAGCACGACGTCATTGCCGACCACGCAGTAGGGCCCGATCCGGACTCCCTTTCCCAGCTGCGCCTGGGGCCCGACGATTGCCGTCGGGTGAATATCGGCGTCTTTCACGAAGTCGCCTCGACGATCATGGCCGTAATTTCCGCCTCCGCGATGACGACACCGTCAACCTTCGCCTCCGCACTATAGCGGCCGACATTGCGGCGACGCTGAATCTTGGCGATGTGGAACTCAACGCGGTCGCCCGGGCCCGCAGGCTTACGGAACTTGGCCTTGTCGACCCCCAGCATGAGCACGATGTTCTTCTTGCCGCCGTTGGAGTCGTGCTTGATCACGATGGCGCCGGCAGTCTGCGCCATTCCCTCGATGATGAGAACACCCGGGAAGATCGGATTATCCGGAAAATGACCCTGGAAGATGGGCTCGTTGAACGTCACGTTCTTGATGCCGACCGCCGTCTCGTCGCGGTCAATATCAATGATCTTGTCGATCATCAGGAACGGGTAGCGGTGCGGCAGGGCCTTGAGAATCTCAGCCAGGCTCATGGCCGAAAGTTCGGTGGTCCCTTCGTTCGCGCTTTCGGTCATCCCCGCTTATCCCCCTTTGACAATTTACGCATGGTGGCGATCTCGCGCCAAAAATCCTTGATATCCTGTGCGGGCGCGCCGGCCAGCTTCGAACCGGCGGGCCAATCCTTGGTGACCGCAGCCCGTCCATGAACCACCGACCCGGCCCCGATCGTGAGGTGCCCCGAGGTGCCGACGCCGCCGCCCATGAGCACGCCGTCTTCTACCACGGTAGACCCCGACAGCCCGCTCATCGCCGCAATCAGGCAATTGCGCCCGATCCGACAATTGTGACCAATCTGGACCAGGTTGTCGATCTTGGTCCCCTCACCCACCATCGTGTCGCCGAGGGCGCCCCGGTCGACAGTGCTGTTGGCGCCGATCTCGACTCGATCCTGGATCAGGACGCGGCCCAGTTGCGGCACCTTGCGGTTGGAAATGCCGAAGTCCAGCCAGCCGAAGCCCTCCGTCCCGATCCGCACACCGGAATGAATGACGACCTCGTTGCCGATATGCGCGCAGTCGATGGTGCAGTTGGCGGCGATGGTGCAGTTGCGGCCGATCGTGACACCGGCGCCGATCACGGTGTTGGCTCCGATGACGGTTCCCCGCCCGATCTCCACGCCCGGGCCGACGACGACATTGCTTCCCAGCGTGACATCGCGTTCGAGAACCGGGGCGCCCAGGTCGTCCCGGCCGGCGGCAATGACCGAGCGCGTGCTGGACGGATAAAGCAGGTCCAGCAGATCGGCAAAGAGGTGGTGCGGCTTGTCGGCGACAATGGCGATGGTTCCGGCGGGGACCTCCTCGCGGAGCCCCGGCGTCACAACGACGGCCCCCGCCAGCGTGCGCTGCAGCAGACGGCCATAGGAGGCATGCGCGGCAAGCGCCAGGTCGCCCGAACCGGCCAGGTCGAGGTCGGAGACACCCGAAACCATGAGATCATGATCACCCAGGCCAGCCAGCAGGTCCGCCCGGCCGAGCTGTGTCAGCAGGGTGACCACGCTCGATGGGCCGGCAAAACGGTGGAAGCGGATATCGACCATTGTGTCACTTGGAAAAGCATTGAGCCGCGGCGCTACCGCCCCGCGGCTCAAAAAACTGTCTCACGCGGTGCCGATCAGAGCAAGGTCGACAGGGTCAGCTGGAAGACCTGCGTCTTGTCGTCCGTCGACTTGTTCAACACGTGGGCGAAGTCGCCACGCAGCGGGCCAAACGGCGAGTCCCAGATGATGGAGGCACCGATGGACGTCCGGAGCGGAACATCGTTGCTGGACGGGTCGATCATGACGGCGCCGATATTGGGCGCGTTGACCCAGGCAGCATCGGCCCAGATGGCACCGCTCAAGCCATAGCTTTCCGGCACGACGGGGATCGGGAACTCGATCTCGGCGGACACACCGGCATAGACGGTGGCACCAAAATACTCGCCGCTCGCCAGGCGCGGACCGAAGCCACGCCCTTCGAAGCCACGGATCAGCTGTGCGCCGGGCGTGAAGGCTTCCACGGTGTGGACGCCGTTGCCGCTGAAGTCGTTGATGATGCCGGCCTGGCCACGAACGCTGGCGACGATGCCGCTATCTTCCACGATGGGCAGGAAGTAACGGGCACGCGCCTCGGTCTTGAGCAGGTTGTGATCCCAGCCGACATACTGCTGGCTGAAGGTTGCGTAGAGCCCTTCGGTCGGAGACTTCACGTCGTCCACGCCGTTATAGGTCAGCGTGTAGCCGATGAAGGCCTTGCGGAACTCGTCACCATCCGCCACGAGCGACGACGTCTGGCCCGGGATCAGGATTTCGGGCGTCGCGTCATTGTCGTCATGGTCGACCGTCTTGTTGTCGCGGATGACCTTGCGCTCGAGACCGGCAAAGATGGTGGCCGACAGATCTTCCGTCAGCGGGATGCCGGCGCGGAGCTGGCCGCCCGTGGCCTCATAGCCATAGTAGTTCGTGTCGGTCTCTTCATAGATGCGGTGATAGGCATCGATGCCGGCCGAGATGTTGAGGCCCATGAAGCGGGGCTCGGTGAACGAGAAATCGAAGGTACGGCCCGACTGCGAGGCGCCGATGGCAGCACGCAGATACTGGCCACGACCCAGGAAGTTCCGTTCGGTCAGCGAGATTTCGCCCAGGATGCCGTCCACGGTCGAGTAACCGGCGGTCGCGCCGTAGTCACCGGTCGACTTTTCGGTCACGGCAATGTTGATGACGACCTTGTCCGGAGCAGAACCGGGAGCGGTCGAGACCTCGACGGCAGAGAAGTAGTCCAGAGCCTGGATATTGTTGCGGCCGCGAACCACGAGAGCACGGTTGAAGGGGTCGCCTTCGCCGAACTCCAGCTCGCGCCGGATCACGAAATCACGGGTCTTGGTGTTGCCGGTGATATTGATGCGCTCGACATAGATGCGCGCACCCTCATCGACGAGGTAGGTGATGTTGAAGGTGCCGGTAGCGGCGTCGCGATCAAGCCGGGCGCGGACATCGGCGAAGGAATAGCCCTGCGCGGTGGCCTCATAGGCCATTTCCTCGATGGTCTGCTGCAGGTCGCCGGCGGAGAAGGTGGACCCCTGCCCGGTCTGCACAACCCACTTCAGGGCGTCGGTATTCAGCCCGTCGATGCTCGTTTCGATGCCGACATTGCCGAATTCGTACTTCTGACCTTCATTGATGGTGAAGTTGATGAAGTAGGCATTGCGGGCCGCATCATATTCACCAACCGACGTCACCTGGGCATCGGGATAGCCACGGTTTGCGTAGTAGAGGCGGATGCGTTCGCGATCGATGGCCAGCTTCTGCTCATCGTAGCCGTCATCCTTGAACAGCCAGCTCAGGAAGCCGGTTTCCTTGGTCAGCATGGCACCCTTGAGGTTGCCAGCGCTGATTGCGTTGTTGCCGGTGAAGTTGATTGCCGCGATGCCGGCGCGATTGCCCTCGTTGACCACGAAGATCACGCGAACGCGCCCATCGGCCGTCGGCTCGGTGCGCGCGGTAACCGAAACATTGAGGAACCCGTCGCGATCGTAAGCCTGCCGGATACTCTCGATATCAGAGGCCAGACGCGCCTGGGTGAAGATGCCGGAGGCGGATACGTCCACCATGGCCAGCAGGGCAGAATCCGAGAAGCGGCGATTGCCCTCGAACAGCACCGAACCGACCAGCTGCTCCTGAGCCTGGACGGCAGCGACGCCGAACACGGGAACACTCTGACCGGCCAAGGGAGCCGCGCCGAGCAGGGCAAGCGCCAGGACCGCGCCGCGCAACAGCTTGGTGGGATGGATCATATTCTTATTGCCTTCTGCGACCAGGCCCGGAGAATCGCCATGCACAGCGCTCCCCCAAGCTAACTCCATTGCACCGTTTTACCGTCTTTTTACCCAAGAACAAGGCGCAAGCCCTGACGCGGTTAGCAAATGCTTGGTGCCCTTGTATTCCTGCAACACCTTACGAACCAAGGTTAACCAGTGGCTAACGCAGGATCCCGAAGTAGTCGAACAGGGTGTCGTTAAAGAGCGTGAACACCATGAGCGCGAGGACCAGGGCAAATCCGAAACGGAAGCCGATTTCCTGCACCTTCATGCTGAGCGGACGCCCCCGAACGGCCTCGATCAGGTAGTACATAAGATGTCCGCCGTCGAGCATGGGAACCGGCAAAAGATTGAATATTCCGATATTTAGCGACAGCAGTGCCGTGAGGTTGATGAGGGCGACGACACCAAGGGTAGCCACTTCCCCAGAGACACGGGCCACCTTGACCGGCCCGCCCAGCTGCTCGACGTCGCCCCGACCGACGAAGAAATCTCCAAGGAATTCGGCGGTCCGCTGGATGATGAAGCGAATCTCCTCGAACGTCATGCCAACGGCCTCGACGGGACCCGGGCGATAGAGTGACACGTCGGTCTCGGCGACGTCGCGGCTGACGCCGATTCTGCCGATACGCTGCATGTTGCCGAAGCGGTCTTCCACGGCCACAGCTTCGGGGACCAGGACGATAGTCCTATCCGTCCCGCCGCGATCGAGAACGATGGTAACCGAACGCTCGGGCGCAGTCGCGACGAGGCGCTGGAAATCCTCGAAGCCACGCACGGCATACCCATCCACCGACAGGATGGTGTCGCCGGCCTGCAGGCCCGCGGTCTCGGCAACCGAACCGGCAAGCACCTCTCCTACGACCGGCGGGATCGTGTAGCGCCCGTAGCCCAGCAGGAGAGCATAGAGGATAAGAAACGTGAGAAGCACGTTGGCAATCGGCCCGGCGGCCACTACGGCGATGCGCCGCCACACGGACTTGTTGGCAAACAGGCGGGGCGCCAGTGCAGGATCGGCCTTGGCGATGGCCTCGGTATCGGGCGCACTTGCCGCGTTCATGTCGCCGACGAAGCGGACATATCCGCCCAGCGGGATCGCAGACAGACGCCAGCGGGTACCGTGCCGATCATTCCAGCCGAACACTTCGGGGCCAAAACCGATGGAGAAGGTCTGAATGGCCACCCCATTCCAGCGCGCCACCAGGTAGTGGCCCATCTCGTGGACGAACACGATAAGCGCCAGGACCCAGAAGACGTTTATCCAGAGCAGAAAGTCAGGCATAGCGTTCCTTGCGGCAGACGGCCGACTCTACCAATAGAGCAGCCCCTCGGCGACCGAACCGAATCCGGCATGCAGCGTGCCGACGATCAAGACCAGCAACACGCCAAATGTGAGGCTGTCGAGCCGGTCCATCAAGCCGCCGTGGCCCGGAATGATGTCGCCGCTGTCCTTGATGCGGAAGTGACGCTTGACCGCACTCTCCGACAGATCTCCCAACTGACCCAGCACGCTGATGGTCGCGGACAAGATCAGGCCGATCCACCAGGCGGAGTCGGTGGCGACCATCCAGACGACAAGGCCGGCACCCGTGCCGAGCGCCAATCCGCCCAGCGCTCCCGACCAGGTCTTGGACGGCGATATGTCGGGGGCCAGCTTCTCGCCGCCGATCTGCCGGCCAGCGAAGAAGGCGGCGGAATCGGTCATCCATACAACGGTGCCCAGGTAAACACCGGCCCAGACGCCCGCGATCGTTGTGCCGCGCATTGCCAGGGCCGAGATGATGACCGCCCCATAGACCACAAGGCCAAGTACTCGCCACCAGGCCCCCTCCCCGCGCATGCCGATCGCCACGGCGCAGGCAAGGCCGATCACCGCGCTGGAGCCCAGGGGACCGGTGAGCGGGAAGATCACGCCGGACAGAGCCACCAGCCCGATCATTATCCCGCCCGGAACGGTCAGGGGTGCGCGGGACACCATGGTCTCCCACTCGCGATAGGCGCCGGCGAATACCGCACCAACGACCGCGGCGAAGAAGTAGGAGCCGACATAGAGCGAGGTCGCCGTGACCAGCAGCAGGACCAATGCGGAGGCAAAGCGGGGACCCAGATCGGCCCAGGTCCGGCGCCTCTGGCCCAAATCAGACGAAGGTTCGCCCGGCTGGTTCAAGATGACGCCGCCTCAATGCCGCCAAAGCGCCTGTCGCGCGCCGAATAGGTCTCGAGGACCCGCACAAAGCTCCGCTCGTCGAAATCAGGCCAGTTCTCATCCACGAAGACGAATTCCGAATAGGCCGCCTGCCACAACAGGAAGTTGGAGATGCGCTGCTCGCCGCTGGTCCGGATGATGAGATCGGGGTCGGGGAGGCCGGCCGTATAGAGAGCCGCTTCGACCGTTTCTTCGGTGATCTCGTCCGCCGACAAGCGTCCCGCGGCGACCTCGCGCGCAATGCGCCGCGTTGCTTCGGCAATTTCGGCCTTGCCGCCATAGTTGAAGGCAACGATGAGCACCAGACCGGTATTGTTTGCGGTCTTGGCCTCGACATCCTCGATCAGCCGCACAAGGGAGTTGTCCAGCCCATCCCGGCTGCCGATGATGCGAACCCGAACGTTGTTGCGGATCAGCTTCTGCAGATCCGACGCAACAAAGCGCCGCAGAAGGTTGAAGATGAACATGACTTCATCGCGGGGCCGGGTCCAGTTCTCCGACGAGAAGCTGAAGACCGTCAGATGGGCCACGCCGTAGTTGATGCACAGTTCGACCAGATTGCGAAGGGCCTTCACCCCTTCGACATGACCCTCGGTGCGACGCTTGCCTCTCGCCTTTGCCCAGCGACCATTGCCGTCCATGATGACGCCGAGATGGCCCGGAATGCGCAAGCGCGGGCTCTGCGCGACACTGGCAGCCGTGACTGGATCGATGGACATCAGCGCCCTCCGGGCCGCAGGCGGCGTTAGACCTGCATGATTTCCTGTTCTTTGACGGCCAGGATCTGGTCGACCTCGGCCACGGCATCGTCGGTGGCCTTCTGAACCAGGTCCGACTGCTTCTTGGCATCATCCTGGCTCATGTCGCCGTCTTTTTCGGCCTTCTTGAGCGCATCCATGCCATCGCGGCGAATGTGACGCACAGCAACGCGCGCGGCCTCGGCATAGTTGTGGGCGACCTTAACCAGTTCGCGGCGGCGCTGCTCGTTGAGTTCGGGCAACGGCACGCGGATAACCTGTCCCTCACCCATGGGGTTGAGGCCAAGACCGCTGTCGCGGATCGCCTTCTCGACGGCATTGGCCATCGACCTGTCCCAGACCTGCACCGACAGCATGCGCGGCTCAGGCACGGTTACGGTCGCTACCTGGTTGAGCGGCATGCGCGAGCCATAGGCTTCCACAGTCACGGGCTCGAGCAGGCTGGCGCTCGCACGCCCGGTGCGCAGGCCGGCCAATTCGTCCTTCAGGGACGCAACAGACTTCTGCATGCGCGTCTTGAGGTCGGAGAGATTGTAATTGCTGGCCATGTCTTGTTGGTCCTTCTGGTCTAAGGCGTCTTGCCGACGCGCGTCGAACGGGCCGAGCCGGACAATACCCCGGCCAGGCCTGCTTCATCGTTAAGGGCGTAGACGATTATCGGCATGGAGTTGTCGCGGGCAAGCGCAAATGCCGCCGTGTCCATGACGCGCAAGTTCTTGCCTATGACTTCGTCGTAACTGACCGTGTCATAGCGCGCCGCGAGTGGATTCTTCATAGGGTCCTCGGAATAGACACCATCCACCTTCGTGCCTTTGAGCACGACGTCGCATTCCAGCTCGATCGCCCGCAGTGTCGAGGCGGTATCGGTGGTGAAGAACGGATTGCCGATGCCACCACCAAGGACGACGACATAGCCGTCCTCGAGAGCGGCCTTGGCTTCGCGCGCCGTGTAGGTATCGGCGACGGAGGGCATCGAAACGGCACTGTACGGCTTGGACTTGATGCCCTGCCGGGTGATGGCGTTGCTCAGCGCCAGGGCGTTGATCATCGTGCCGAGCATGCCCATCGTGTCGGCGGTCACGCGGTCCGTGCCGTCGGCGGCACCGGCCATGCCGCGGAAGATGTTACCGCCACCCACCACGATGGCAACTTCCACGCCGCCTTTGGCTACGTCGGCGATCTGCTTGGCGACGGCCTGCAGGAATGGCGGCTCGATGCCGAAGGAATTGTCGCCTGCGAGCGCCTCGCCCGAAACCTTGAGCAGGATGCGTTTGTAGGCAGGCGCCATTGGCGAACCCCTTGCGGTCAAAATGGGATGGGGCCACCGAATCCGGCTGCCCGACCGACCCTATGCAATCGCGCTGCCGAACGGAAGCGCTGCAGGGGTCGAAATACTGGTTACGGCGGGGTTTCGCGCTCGATCCCGGCCAAATGATGGCTGGCAGGCGGGAGAGCAACGGACGGGCCCGAAGGCCCGTCCGAAAAGGTTTAGTTGGAGTTGGCCGGCTTGACGCCAGCAGTCGCCGCCACTTCGGCAGCGAAATCGCTCTCGACCTTCTCGATGCCTTCGCCCAGGGCGTAGCGCACGAAGCGGGTCAGCTTGATCGGCGCGCCGACATCCTTCTCGGCATTCTT
>CAMLOA010000033.1 GCA_946481445.1 uncultured Devosia sp.
GCGGTTTCCGTCTCACTAAAATTTACTTTCGGGGCGAAAGCCGTCTCGGGGTCCGCTTACGCATGACAACCGCGACCCAGGCGGCGCCTCGGCATGGCTTATCGGCGCGCCACCGATACCGTCCGCCCCACCCCGCCGGGCGGAATAGCCAGTTCCACCACCAGCGTCGCCGCTGCGAGCATTTCGGGCGCGCGCTCGGCCCATTCGACCAGCACGATGGCGTTCGGATTGTCGAGCAGGCCGAGTTCCTCCACCTCGCGCGGATCGCCCAGCCGGTAGAGATCGGCATGCAGAACCGGCCCAGCCGGCGTGTCATAGGGCTGCACCAGCGCAAAGGTGGGCGAAGGCACGTCCAGCGCCGGATCACCGGAGAGGCTGCGGATGATGGCCCGGGCCAGAGCCGTCTTGCCGGCCCCGAGATCGCCCTCGAGCACGATGATATCCCCGGGGGCCAAGTCCCGTGCGAGACTGGCGCCGAGCGCGGCCGTGGCGGCGTCGTCGGGGAGGAATGTTGGCGTCGTCATCGCGGCGGCTGGTCCTTCGCCTCCCTCCCCCTTGTGGGGAGGGGTCTTGTGGGCAGCCCCATAACCCCAGCCCGGCCCTCCCCACAAGGGGGAGGGAGAAGAGACGTCATCACTCGGCCACGCCGGCCATGGCGCTGTCGCGCGGCAGGTTGACGATGATGCGGCTGCCGCGCGGCTCGCGGCGCTCGGCGCTGATGGTGCCGCCATGGAGGTTGACGAAGGTGCGCACGATGGAAAGACCCAACCCCGCCCCGCGCTGGCGGCCGCCGGCGGCGGGCGTATCGAGCCGGGTGAGGATGGCCGCCTTCATCTCGTCAGTGAGGCCGGGGCCTTCATCCTCGATGACGAAGAGCATGCGCTCGGCGCGGTGGCTCACCGACAGCCGGATTTCCCCGCCCGGCGGCGAGAAGCGGGCGGCGTTGGAGAGCAGGTTGTAGAGCACCTGCACGATGCGGGTGCCGTCGGCGATGAAGGGAGGCATGTTGTCCTCGATATCGATCACCAGGTTGATCGGCTTCTCGCCCGAAATCTCGGGGAAGGTGGCCGACAGCCCGGCCCGCGCCTTGTCGACCAGACCCGGCACGTCGAGCAGCTCGGGCCTGAGTTCGGCAATGCCGGCATCGACCGAGGCGAGGTCGAGGATGTTGTCGATCAGCACGCCCAGCGTCACCGAGCTGGCGCGGATATAGTCGATATAGGCCTTCTGCCGTTCGCTCAGCGTGCCGCTCTCATTGGCCAGGAGGTCCGCAAAGCCGATGATGTTGGTCAGCGGGCTGCGCAGTTCGTAGGAGACATTTTCGACGAAGGCGTCCTTGAGCAGATCGGCGGCGACCAGCGCATCGTTGCGCTCCTTGAGCACCTTGGAATAGCTGGCGCTCTCGGTGACATCGAGGAAGGTCATCATGGTCTGCCCGTCGGGCAGGCGGGTTATGGCATAGTCGAGCAGGCGGCCGTCGGAGCGGTTGAGCCGGCCGGTCTGGTCGGAGCGGGTGGGATTGAGATCGATTATCCCCCGCTTGAGATCCCGCCATATACTGGCGCCATCCTCGGGTATGGCCCGGCCGGAAGCCTCGGCGATCTGGTCGATATGGGGGTTCTGCCCCAGTTCGTTCATCGGCAGCTTCCACAGGGCCGACAGGCGCGGATTAGAGAGGGTCAGCCGGCCATTGGTGCCGAACACGGCCACCGCTTCGGAGAGCGCATTGATGGTTTCGCGCTGCACATTGGAGAAGGCCTTGTTGGTGCTTTCGAGCTTGAGCCGTTCGGTGAGGTCCTCGAAGACATAGATGACGCCGCCGGCCGGGCCTGCCGGGGCGGAGATCACCTTGACGGTGCGCCCATCGGGCAGGTGCCAGGGTTCGGCTTCATGCGGCGTCTTGCGGCTGTAGCTTTCCAGGTGCTTGGCCCGCCAGGTCTGGTAGTCGACCTGGTTGGGCAGCATGCCCTCGGTGCGCAGCTTGTCCAGGATCGCCCGCTCGTCGAGGCCGAGCTGGAGGAACCTGCGATTGAGGTTCCACAGATTGGCATAGGCCTGGTTGAACTGGACCAGTTCGCGCTTGGCGTTGAAAATGGCGATGGGCGTGGTCAGCGCATCGATGATGCCGGCAATATGGGAAAAGCCGCCGGTGTCGGCGTGCGCGACCGCCGCCTCTTCCACGGGCCGCAGCATCCCGGCATAGCCGCCGGTCACGGGGAACTCCACCAGCTCGAAGGCCCCCTGCCCGCGCCAGGCAACCGACATGGTCACCGGCTTGCCCTCGGCCTTGCAGTCGGCCAGGTGCTGCTTGAGCTGGGGCGGGTCGAGCAGTTCGGGCGGGCTGGTCTCGGTACCAGACCTGCCCAGCGCCTTGGCCAGCTTGAGATAGGTGGCATTGGCGAAGATCAGCCGGCCGTTGACGTCGCGGGCAAAGGCCGGCTTGGTCAGCGAGGTCAGGATGGCGCGGACGCTGTGCAGGTCGCCCGACGAAGCCTCGGCCACCAGCTCGGGTTCGGCTCCGGGCTGCAGGAAGGCCGGGCGCAGGCGCATGGCCGCGCCGCCGCCGAGCAGCCAGCCATTGGCGCGGATGAGGCGTCCGTCGAGCGCATTGAGGCTGGTGGCGAAGGCATGGCCATGCACGCGCAGGTCCTCGAGCAGGCGGGCCAGGCGCTCGGCATCGGCCGCATTGAGCCAGCTGGCGAGGTTGAGCACGCTTTCGGGCTGGCGGCCCGAAGGCAGCACGGCCGAGGCCTGGCCGAGCAACTTGGGCGCGCCGCCGCTTTCGGTCCAGAGCACCGTGACTTCGCGCGTGCCCGACAGCAGCGCTTCATACTCGTCCACCAGGGCCCGCAGGCCCGCGATCTGCTCGGCGGCCTTGATGCGGGCGGCCTTGCCGTCCTTCTGCATGGTGCGCAGGACGGCCATTGCCATAAGGGCGAAGGCCCCTGCCCCCACCGCCACGGCGAGCGGGGCTGCCCCCGCCAGACTTGCCGAATTGAGGCCCTGGGCCAGGGCGGGGACCGCCGTCATCAGGGTCAGGGGTGCGGCCGCCATGCCCGCGAATCCCCAATGCTTCCGGAATCGATCCGGCGCCATGCGCTGCCCTCTTAGGTCAATTATCGTTGCTGCCAGCCGGCCCGAAGCCGGAACCCATGCACTCGAAAAGGGAAGACTGCACACGCGGAATCCCTTGGGAATCCTGCGGTCTCCGATCCATTTGCGTGTCCCCCCGCAACCGAATCACCATGACCATACCGGCCCGGGGAATCGGCTAACAGAGTCTTAATGGCTGTTCATTGCGGGCAAAAAAGCGATATCGGGGATTGACCCCTGAACGAAGCAGGAACCTGCCCGCCTCCCGTCCCCGGACGGTGTCCGGCTCACGCGGCATGATCGGGTCGTGCAAGGCAAAGCGCCCGCAGCCGGAGCCGCGGGCGCGCATCAGTCGATCCGGACCGGGTTCAGTACCGGTATTCGCTGGATTTGAACGGGCCGGCGGGCGAGACGCCGATATAGTCGGCCTGGTCCTTGGTCAGCTTGGTGAGCTTGGCGCCCAGCTTGGCCAGGTGCAGTTCGGCGACCTTTTCGTCCAGGTGCTTGGGCAGGACATGCACCTTCTTTTCCAGCTTCTCGCCATTGGTCCAGAGCTCGATCTGCGCCAGCGTCTGGTTGGAGAAGCTGGCTGACATGACGAAGCTGGGGTGGCCGGTGGCATTGCCCAGGTTCACCAGGCGGCCTTCGGACAGCAGGATCAGCCGGCTGCCATCGGGCTTTTCGACCAGGTCGACCTGCGGCTTGACGTTGGTCCATTTGAAGTTGCGCAGGGCGGCAACCTGGATCTCGTTGTCGAAGTGGCCGATATTGCAGACGATGGCCATGTCCTTGAGCTTGCGCATGTCATCGAGCGTCAGCACGTCGCGATTGCCCGTGGCGGTGACCACGATGTCGGCGCGCGGCGCGGCCTCGTCCAGCGTCACCACCTCGAAGCCTTCCATGGCCGCCTGCAGGGCGCAGATGGGGTCGACTTCGGTCACCAGCACCCGAGCGCCGGCGCCGCGCAGGCTCTCGGCAGAACCCTTGCCCACATCGCCATAGCCGCACACGATGGCGACCTTGCCGGCCAGCATCACGTCGGTGCCGCGGCGGATGGCGTCGACCAGCGATTCACGCGTGCCGTATTTGTTGTCGAACTTGGACTTGGTCACGCTGTCGTTGACGTTGATGGCCGGGAAGGGCAGTTCGCCTTTGGCGTGGAGCTGATAGAGCCGCATCACGCCCGTAGTGGTTTCTTCCGAAACGCCGCGGATTGCGTCCTTGATGCGCGCGAAGAAACCCGGGCTCTTGGCCAGCCGCTTCCTGATTGTGGCGAAGAAGATTTCCTCTTCCTCGCTGCCGGGCTTGTCGAGCACGGAGATGTCCTTTTCCGCCTTGGCGCCGGTCAGGACGTACATGGTGGCGTCGCCGCCATCGTCGAGGATCATGTTGGGCGTCGTGCCCGGCCAATCCATCATGCGGTCGGTAAAGTCCCAGTATTCCTCCAGCGTCTCGCCCTTGTGGGCAAAGACCGGGATGCCGGCAGCGGCGATCGCGGCGGCGGCATGGTCCTGGGTGGAGAAAATGTTGCAGCTGACCCAGCGCACTTCGGCGCCCAGCGCTACCAGCGTCTCGATCAGCACGGCGGTCTGGATGGTCATGTGCAGGCTGCCGGCAATGCGTGCGCCCTTGAGCGGCTGGGCGGCGGCATATTCCTCGCGGATGGCCATCAGGCCGGGCATTTCGATCTGGGCGATCTCGATTTCCTTGCGCCCGAAACCGGCAAGGGAAATGTCGCGGACCGCGTAATTGGTGCTCATCGGGAAGGCTCCGAACCCTGGAAATGTGTTGCCCTGCTATACGGCAAGCCCCGCCATTGGAGCAACAGGATATAAAGAAATGTTTATATCGCTATCGGTAGGCCGGATATTTCCGCTTGAACGGCATGGCGGCAAAACGCCAGAGGCCCGAGAGGATCAAATAGCCCAGGATGAACCCGCCCCCGGCATAGAGGATGCCTTCCATGGTCACCGGCACGGCGGGCCTGTAGGCCTCAAGCGTGCGCTGGCCGATATCGCTGTCCAGATAGGCCGGCAATTGCTGGAAGCGCTGCACCGGATCGGCATTCTCGATGCGGGCGAGCGTCGCGCTCAGCTCTTCATAGCGCTCGAAATTGGCGGCCTCGCGACCTTCCTGCCCGGCCGCGAAGGTATCGGTGGCGGTGCGGAAGCTTTCGAGCGCCTCCTGTCGGGTGAGGCCGGCCTCTGCGGCCTCGCGATCGAACCGCTCCGTGACGATGCGCAATTCGTCCACCGCCCCGCCCAGGCGCTGGGTATATTGCTGGGCATATTCGGGAAACTGGCTGAGCACCAGTGCCAGCCCCAGCCCACCCATTCCGGCCACGATCCGCCGCATGCAGTCCTCCTCGCTCGACAGGGACAATGTAGGGCGGGGGAAGCGGTTGCGCCATGGCGTGCCGAGCGCCGCCTGTCACGCGGTTCTTTTCTTGCCTGGCGGGCTCCAGAACGGCCTGCGCCCCCGTGCTATGGGCTGGTTCACGAACCGCTATGCATTCGGCCTGAGATCGCCAAAGCGGACACACACCCGGCGGATGTCATGGTCCGCAACCGGGCAGTGAACAGAACGAGCTGCCGTTTGGCTTAGATCGACAGTCCGGAGGGGCGGTCAGTTGCCTAGCGGAATACGCAGACCGAGAGTCACCACGTGAGAGGCCAACCGGAAGTTGAACGGCTCGGTGGGCGAACTTCCGCCAGGTCCCGTGGAGACGCTGCCGCCCTGGACCTGTCCCAGGTCGGTGTAGCGATAGGCAAGGTCGAGAAAGCCTGATCCGCCGATCAGGTCCTCGAGCTCGATCGAGACACCGGCGCCCACTGTCCAGGCCAGGTTGGTCTGGCTGCTGCCTGTCCAGCTTCGTGCAGCGTGAGTTGCCGGAGGAACCGGCGCATTGCGGTTCCACTCGCCCATGCTCACGGCGGCCACCCCAACGCCACCGGTCAGGAATGGCTGGAGGGCCGAGTCGTAACCAGCAAGACGAAGCGGCTCGATGTAGAGACTGCCCAAGACGGCGAAGGCCGAGGCCGCTCCGTGAATATCGGTTGCGTGGCCGGTCGTCGTGCCGTCGCTGGCGGAGAGGAACGTGCCATCTACCTGCAAACTCCCGACGACGCCGATTGTCCCGTCGACGCGGAGGCCATTCCCCCAGTCATACCCGACGCCGCCCGCACCGGTTAGCGTCATGGGGTCGTTCAAGGAAAAGGTAATGCGCGGGTCGCCCGGAGGGCCGCCGGGCCCCCACCAGTAGCCCTCATTGGTGGCAAGCGAGACGACGCCCAGCTCACCGCGGACATACCAGCCTTCAGGGCCGGCCGAAGCCATCGACTGCGCATTGGCTCCGACGGCTGTGCCGAAAAGGAGGGACAGTGCAACCAAGGGAAGACGAAAATTTGCCGAGTTCATAGTCAATCCCGTGAATTCGCAGGGCCAGCAGATGCTAAGCACAACGACAACATTTGTCACGCGGGGCGCGAGTGCTCGCCACCACTTGTTGCCAAGGTGCAACTTCAATCATTGACCTAGGTCAAAAAGGGGGGTTCGGCACACCGGTAGCTTGGGCACTAGGAGACGGAGATGCCGTCTCGCACAAACTGGAGTGACCAAATGAACCTCTCAATGAGCAAAGGCGCTCAGCGCTGGCTGCTCGGAACCTGTGCCGCATTCGCCATCCTGCTCGGCTCGGCGTCCATTGTTCCAACAACGGCCTTCGCCCAGGACGGCAACGGAGCAGGCCAGGGCCAAGGCGGCCCGGGCGGCAATGACAGCGCTGGCCAGGGCGGTCAGGGCGGTCAGGGTGCCGATGGCGAGGGACAGGGCCAGGGCGGCCCCAGCGCGGATTCCGATGCGCAAGGACCCAATGCAGGTCAGCCTGCGGACGGCGATCGCGGCGGCAAACCGTCCTGGGCCCAGGAAGGCATCCCGGAGGTCGACCTGGGACGGCTCAGCGTCATTCGCAGCCCCGATCAAGTGCTGGACCGGGCGCTTGCCGAAGTGGTCACGACCTTTGACCCGGCTCTGGCGCCACTCTATGAGATGACTGCCGATGACTTCGGCGACTATGTCCTCGCACACTGGAACGACGAGGGCTTTGCCATCGTCGACTCGCCTCTGCAGAACCTTGCTCTGCTCGAAGAACTCTGGACGCAGGGCGATACGTCTTTGCCGGGCGTCGACCCGGCCTCCAGCCTGGAACTGGCAGCCATCCTGATCGGAACCGCGTCTGACAAGACCCTGCCGGTCACCTACGACACGGTGCTGGCACTGGCCGTGATCGTCGGTGCCGATGAACTCAGCCAGGCCGACATCCAGTATATCGCCACCGAGGCCGAAGCAGTCCGCGTCGACGTGGCGACTGCTCACGGCTGACGGCAAGGGCCGAAACAAGGGAGCCGGGCCGTGAGCCGGCTCCCAAAGACGGCGTGCGCACTGCGTTGGCACAGCGGCGGATGTCTGTCCGCCTCCGTCTACTGAGGGTGGCGTGCAGGCTCGTCCGGCCGTGGCAGCGGGCCGAGGCCTGATACCTCGCATCCGGGCCGTATCGACGGCCACGAACCAACCAGATGCGGCGTAGCGCTGAGCGCGCCCGTGTCCATCAACGGAGCCATTTGATGATTGATGATGATAAGAGGCGTTGGCTGCGTGCGAGCACCGCGGCAATCGCGATGCTGATCAGCGCGACAACCCTGGTTATGCAACCTGTTCTCGCCCAGGAAGGCAAGGGCAACCAGGCCCAGCAGGGTCCAGGCGGAGGCGATGGCGCCGGCCAGGGCAAGGGCGGCCAAGGCGGACAGGGCGGCGAGCACGAGGATGGCGGCGAACATGAAGATGGTGAGGATCATGAGGGAGGCAAGGGCGGCGATACTCCCATCGGTGGCGAAGGAACCGGCACCGGTCAGGGTGGAGGTGGCCAGGGCGGCGACGGCGGTCAGCCGCCATGGGCTCAGGAGGGCATTCCCGAGGTGGAACTCGGGCGGCTCAACGTCATCCGCAGTCCGGACCGTGTGCTCGACCGCGCCTTGGCTGAGGTGATCGCCACTTTCGAGCCAGACATGGAGCATTACTACGAGATGACGGCGGCGAAGTTCGCCGACGAGGCCGAAAGCAACTGGGGCGACATTAGCATCGTCGACTCGCCGCTACAGAACCTGGCACTGCTCCGCGAGTTGTGGACCACCACCGACACTAGCCTTCCGGGTGTCGAGCCGGCCAACATCGCGGAACTCTCCGCGATCTTGCTCGGGGTGGCTTCCGACAAGACCGTCCCGATCACAGACGATACTGTTCGGGCACTCGCTATCATCATGGGCGTGAGCATGTCCGCTTCCACCATCTCAAACATTGCCGACAGGGCCGAAGAGGTGCGTCTCGGCGTGCTGGCTGGGCACGGCTGACGTGCTTTCCATCGACAAACAGAAAGGCCGGGCAGCTTGCCCGGCCTTTCTGCCTTTAGGGTGGTGACGGTATCTATTCCGCCTTCCAGGACGAAACGGCATTGTCGAGCTCGGCTGGCAGGGTCGTCGCCGTCGCGGTGAAGTCGGCGCAGGTGCCGCCATAGTTGTCGTCCGTGCAGACAGTCACCCTTATCGTGCCAGCGATCTCTATGGAGGAGATGCGATCGTCCCACTCGTCGGACAGCTCGATAGAGAATCCGCCGACGCCGGCGCAGAACGCCTCGCCCGTCACGCCCGGGTCCGCGTAGAAGCAGACATGATTGGGCAGGGGCGAAGCCTCCTCGACGGTAAGCGTCGGTGTATGCCCGTCGTCCCCATCGTCATCGCCCTGATTCTGGTTTTGGTTCTGGTTCTGGTTTTGGTTCTGGTTCTGGTTTTGGTTTTGGTTCTCAGCCTGGGCTTGGCCCCCAGCCTGGTTCTGGTTCTGAGCCAACGCTGGCACGAGTGGCTGTACCGTAATGATGAGAGCCACAACGCTGCTGACGATCAGGTTTTTACGCATGGGTTGACCTCCTAATTCCAGTTCTGGCGCCGATGTTCCCAAGGCGACACCTTGCCATCCGCGTCGGCATCAGCCGCTTCGTAATGGGCCTGCGCCGCTCCAAGAAATTCTTCCTTGGAGACCTTGCCGTCGCCGTCGGGATCCATGCCGGCAAAGCGCTCTTCCTTAGCCTGCTGCATTGCCGCCTGACGGTCAGGATTGTAGCCCATCTGCGGTCCCATCCGGACGGTCATGTACTCCTCGATGGTCACGAACCCGTCGTCGTCGGCGTCCATGGCAGTGAAGACTTCGTCCGCTGCCGAGGCGGCTTCTTCGGCGCTGACGAACCCGTCCTCGTTGATGTCGAGCATGGTGTGTCGGCCACGTCCGGGCTGGCCCATCATGCCCTGGCCGAAGCCGTAGCCGGGTCCCATCATCATGCCTGAACCGAAGCCATAGCCGGGCATCGTGCCGTAACCCGGGCCGAAGCCATAGCCGACCTGCGCGAGAACCGGGGAGCTTGCAAGCGCAGGCGCCACCAGGGCCGCGATTCCGATAGCGAAGATGCGTCTCATATCTATCTTCTTTTCGAGTGTTGGTAGTCCTTGTCTTGTAGGGGAGCGGCGCGAGCCCCGAGTTGACGCCGATCAATTCACCAGCGGAGGCACGCGCGCCCCTTCTTGATCGGCAGAGGCCAACAGCGCGCCAATCGGCCCCGCCATAGGCATTCCGTTTCAGCGGACTGTCAGCTTTCAGGAGGGCCGGCCTCAACGACGGAATCGGGGTCGCAAGCCGTTGGCCCGAAGCCTAACCAGCGCCCTCGACGTCCTCGTCGAAGCCGTTGTTGACCAGCTCTACGATGGCTTCGAGCGCCTCGCGCGCCTGCTTGCCGCTGGCCTGCACCAGAATCGTGGAGCCCGGGCCGGCGCCCAGCATCATCAGGCCCATGATGGAATTGCCGGCGACCGAGGTGCCGTCCTTGATGACGTTGATGGTGGCGTCGAAGCATTCGGCGGTGCGCACGAAGCGGGCCGAGGCGCGGGCATGCAGGCCCTTGCGGTTGACGATGGTCAGTTGCTGCGCGACGGCCCGGCCGCCCCCCGCCGCGCCGTCCATTATTGCGCGCCCAGGATCGAATTGGCGACAGTGATGTATTTCCGGCCCGCTTCCTGGGCCAGGTTCACCGCATCCTTGATGGTCATGTCGCCCCGCACACGGCCGAGCTTCACCAGCATGGGCAGGTTGACGCCGGCAATGACCTCGACCTTGCGGTTCTGCATCACCGAGATGGCGAGGTTGGACGGGGTGCCGCCGAACATG
>CAMLOA010000034.1 GCA_946481445.1 uncultured Devosia sp.
GGTCTCGCCATCGAACGGTCCGTCGGAATGGCAGACGGAGTATGAAGCGCTCTCGCTTCGATCCCGCCGCATCGCCACACCGGCGGAGCCGGCGGAATGAGCAGGGCCGAGAGGCCACCCGTGACCCGAATTCCCCGCTTGGCCCGGCGCGCGGCCGGGACAAGCTGGGCCGAACGAAGCGTGCCCGAAGAGGTCCCCATCGCCCTGTCGTTTTCCGGGACGACGCATGCGGTTATGATGGCGAGCCCAGCCGACCTCGAGGATTTTGCCCTCGGCTTCGCACTGACCGAGGGTATCATTTCCGCTCCCGACGAGATCGAGAGGATGCATGTCGAGCACCTGGAGTCCGGAATCGATATCCAGATGTGGCTGCGCGACAAGGCCGATACCCGGTTCAAGGCACGGCGCCGGCGGTTGGCCGGGCCCGTCGGGTGTGGTCTGTGCGGCATTGAATCGATCGAGGAAGCCGTTCGGGCCGTTTCGAAGGTTCTTCCGGGGCAAGTGACTCTCTCGGTGGACCAGGTTGGAGAGGCCATGAAGCTCTTGGCCAAGCACCAACCCTTTCACGCCGAGACCGGTGCCGTGCATGCTGCCGGCTTTTTCCGCCCGGGCCAAGGCATCGCCCTTGTCCGGGAGGATGTGGGCCGCCACAATGCGCTCGACAAACTGGTCGGCGCCATGTCCAGAGCTGGTATTGCCGGTGCGACCGGGGCCATCGCGGTCACGTCACGGCTATCCGTCGAGATGGTGCAAAAGGCTGCGGCGATCGGCGCTCCAGCCATTCTGGCGGTCTCCGCCCCCACGGCCCTGGCGATCCGCACGGCCGAGGAGGCGGGAATGACCTTGATAGCTCTCGTGAGGGGTGAAGAATTCGACGTCTTCACGCACCCTGAACGGGTCAGTGAAGGAGGCGGCAGGCATGTCGCATGACCAGGAAACGTCCCTGAAGCTGGTCCGCATGGCCAACCAGATCGGCACATTCTTTGACACGCAATCGGGACCGGACAGGGCGGCATGCGTGGCAGACCACATCAACAAGTTCTGGGAGCCGCGCATGCGCCGGCAGTTCCTGCATCTTTACGACACGGGCGCCGAAGGCTTCAGCCCTATCGTACGCGAGGCGGCCGCAGCGGTGAGACGGCCGGACCCGGTCGATCCACCCAGCCCATCGGCTTGACGGCCCCAGCAGGGCATGGGAACCCAAAGCCCGGGGAAGAGTTGCCATGCTGCTTGAACGACTTGAGCTTTTCATCGCCCTCGCGCGCGAGCGTCACTTTGGTCGCGCAGCCGAGGCTTGCGGCATCACCCAACCCACGCTGTCATCAGCAATCAAGCAACTCGAATCCTCGCTAGGGATCATGCTGGTCAAGCGCGGCTCACGGTTCGGCGGGCTGACGCCAGAGGGCGAACTGGTGCTCGGCTGGGCGCAGCGCATGGTGGGCGATGCGGTGGCCATGCGGCAGGAGGTCAAGGCCTCCCGTCACGGCCTGTCGGGCCGCATTCGCATCGCCGTCATTCCCACGGCTCTGGCCATGGTCGCCGAGCTGACCACGCCGTTTCGCGCAAAGCACCCCGGCGTCAGCTTCTCCATCCTCTCGCGGACCTCGGTGGAAATCCTGTCGCTGGTGGGCAATTTCGATGCCGATATCGGCATCACATATCTCGACAACGAACCGCTCGGTCGCGTGATTTCCATCCCGCTCTACCTCGAACGCTATCATCTGGTCACGTCGGAGGGCGGGCCTTTCGCGGATGCAGAACAGGTCACCTGGGCCCAGCTTGCCGATGTGCCCCTCTGCCTTTTGACACCGGACATGCAGAACCGGCGCATCATCGACCAACACCTGGCCGAAGCAGGCGCCATGGCCCGCCCGACCCTGGAATCCAATTCCATGATCGTGCTGTTTTCCCACATCATGACGGGCAAGTGGTCGTCGATCATGCCGGGCAACCTGGTGCGGACATTCGATCAGGCGGAAACCATCCGCACGATACCCATCGTCGAGCCGGTTGCGAACCACATTGTGGGCGTTGTCGCGGCCCACCGGGATCCGCATACGGCGCTGGTTGCCGCCTTCCTCAGCGAGACAAGCAAGCTCACGGCATTCCGCTGAGCGTGCAGCCTCGCCGACCGCGCCGTCGAGCGCGAAACAGGTCGGGGTCACGCGGAACCCCGACCGCCATCAAAGGACTTCCCGGCCTCAGGTGCGCGGCTTGAGGTTTTCCGGGTCGTAGAGCGGCTTGTAGCCGACGCCTGCGACCTCTGCCGGGTAGGTTTCGCCGAAATATTCCAGCGTCACCTGGCGGCCGACCTGACAATAGCTCCAGGGAAGATAGGCCAGGGCGATATTCTTGCCGATAGTGGGACCATAGGCGACCGAGGTCGTGTAGGACCGGCGACCCAGCTCGTCGACCAGCGTCTCGCCCGTCGTCGGGTCCATCACCGGCATGGTGCCGACCGGGTAGCGGGCCACGCCCTTGCTGTCGACATTGTTGGTCATGACCAGCGTGCAGAGCATGGCAGGCTGGTGTTCGCGGGCGCGATATTCGACATGCTTGGCCTTGCCGCGGAAGTCGGCTTCCTTGACCTTGGGGCGGGCGAGGTCGGCTTCGAGCAGATTGTATTCTGTAAGAAGGTCCGCATTCTGCAGGCGCAGGCTCTTTTCCATGCGGCGGGTATTGGCATAGGTCTCGACACCCACGGCGATGACACCGGTCGAGCGCAGCGCATCCCAGACGGCGAGGCCGTCCTCGTAGGCCATGTGCAATTCCCAGCCCTGTTCGCCAACGTAGGAAATGCGGAAGGCCATGACGGACTTGCCGGCAATGGTGAGCGGCTTGATCGCGGCAAAGGGGAAGTTTTCCGGCAGCAGGACCGATGGGTCTTCCACCAGCTTGCTGAGATTTTCCCGCGCATTGGGACCCCAGATGCCGATAGTGATGTTCTTTTCGGTCACGTCGGTGATGGTGGCGTCAAAACCGCGATCCTGGGCGACGCGGCGCATGTACTGCAGGTCGCGCGGGCCGGCATCTGCGCCATTGATCATGCGAATGCGGTCGGCCATGCGGATGACGGTGAAGTCGGCCCGCACCATGCCTTCGTCGTCGAGGAAGTGGGTGTAGATGCCCTTGCCGATATTGGCGTCGCCACCGATCTTGGCGGCACAGAGCCACTCCATCAGCTCGACATGGTCGGGGCCCTCGATGTCGCAGATATAGAAGTGCGACAGGTTGATGATGCCGCAGTTCTCGGTCATTTCGAGATGCTCGGCATTGGAGACGCGCCAGAAGTGGCGGTTGTCCCATTCGTTCTCGCGCACCGGGACGCGGTCGCCGAATTTCTCCAGCAGGTGCTCGTTGGCGGCATAGCCATGGGCGCGTTCCCAGCCGCCCAGTTCCATGAAGTAGCCGCCCAGTTCCTTCTCGCGCTCGTAGAAGGGCGAGCGGCGGATATTGCGGCCCCCGGAGAAGGGCTCGCGCGGATGCACCGGCGGATTGTAGATCTTCATCGCCGTTTCGGTGCAGCGCTCTTCGATGAACTTCTCGGTGAGCTGGAACGGGGCGAAGCGGGCATAGTCGATCTTGTTGTGGTCGATGGCCGTGCGGCCATCGGTCATCCAGTCGGCGATGAGCTTGCCCATGCCCGGGCCGTCCTTGACCCAGATGCCCACGGCATACCAGAGGCCGCGCACCTTCTGGCTTTCGCCCATGGAGGGACCGCCATCGGTCGTGGTTTGCAGCAGGCCGTTGAAGGAATGGCCCTCATTGTAGCCGAGCTCGCCCAGGATCGGCGTCAGCTCCATGGCGCGTTCGAGCGGTTCCATGACCTGCTCGAGGTCAAGGTCGCGCTGCGACGGCGACAGGCGCGCCTGTTCCTTTTCGAGCAGGTCGCGCGGATGCACGAGGCGCGGATTGTGCTCCTCGTAGTAGCCCCATTCGATCTGGCCGCCTTCGGCGGTCTTCGGATCGCCGGTATCGCGCAGATAGGCCGAGTTGCCTTGGTCGCGCAGCAGCGGGTAGCCGATCTCCTTGCCGGTATCGGCGAAACCGTCGAACGGACCGAAGAAGGTGAGTGGATGGTCGACAGGCATGACCGGCAGGTCCTCGCCTGCCATCTCGGCGATGAGCCGGCCCCAGAGGCCGGCGCAGACCACGACGTGGTCGGCCATGATGGTCCCGCGATCGGTGACCACGCCCTTGATGCGACCATCCTCGATGACCAGCGACTTGGCCGAGGTATTGGCGAAAGCCTGCAGCTTGCCCGCGCTGACCGCCTGATCGACCAGTTTGCCGGCAACGGTCTGCGAGCGCGGGATGACGAGGCCGGCATCCGGGTCCCAGAGGCCGCCCTGGATCATGCTCTCCTCGACCAGCGGCATCTTTTCCTTGATCTCGGCAGGGTCGATGAGGCGGGCGCGGGTGCCAAAAGCCTTGCCCGAGGCGACCTTGCGCTTGATCTCGTCCATGCGTTCGTCGTCGCCGACGCGGGCCACTTCAAGGCCACCGACACGGGCGTAGTGGCCCATCTTGTCGAAGAAGTCGATGGAGTAAAGCGTGGTCCAGCAGCTCAGGAAGTCATGGCTGGTGGTGTAGCAGAAGTCGGAGGCGTGGGCGGTGGAGCCGATATCGGTGGGGATGCCGGACTTGTCGATGCCTACGATATCGTCCCAGCCGCGCTCGACCAGATGGTGCGCGATGGACGCGCCAACAATCCCGCCCAGTCCGATGATGACGACCCGCGCCTTCTCGGGAAACGCTGCCATTTTTGATGTTCTCCGTTGTGCTGGGCGAAAGTCGAATTCGGCCTGCCCCGTCTTCGCCGGAGGGGTGCTGGCCGGCAGTCTTACCAGAGTTGGGGGACAGGCAGGCCCCGCCGCATATGCGCGGCAAGCAATGTGTTGTGCATGAGACTCATGATGGTCATTGGTCCCACGCCACCCGGCACGGGCGTAATGGCGCCAGCATTGACCGACGCTGCCGCGAATTCAACATCACCCACCAGCGCCTTCTTGTCGCCCTTGATCACCCTGCTGGTGCCGACATCGATCACGGTGGCGCCCGGCTTGATCCATTCCCCCTTGATCATTTCTGCCTGACCCACGGCGGCCACGACGATATCGGCCTGCCGCACCTTTTCGGCCAGGTCCCGCGTGCGCGAATGGGCGATCGTCACGGTGCAGTTCTGGGCCAGCAGCAATTGCGCCATCGGCTTGCCGACCAGGATCGATCTACCCACGACGATGGCATCAAGGCCGGATAGGTTGCCCAGGGCCGACTTGAGCAGCATCAGGCAGCCCAGCGGCGTGCAGGAGACCAGTCCCGGCAGGCCGGATGCCAGCCGGCCGGCGCTCGATGGATGCAGGCCATCGACATCCTTGGCCGGATCGATGGCCTCGATAACCTCGAGCGAATCCAGATGCCCCGGCAGCGGCAGCTGCACGAGGATGCCGTCCACCGCATCATCGGCGTTGAGCGCAGCGATCAGGTCGAGCAGCTCGCCCTGGCTGGCATCGGCCGGCAGGACATGTTCGAAGCTGGCCATGCCGAGCTGACGGGCCATCTTGCCCTTGCTGCGAACATAGATCTCGCTGGCCGGGTCGGTTCCGACAAGTACGACGGCCAATCCGGGTACACGCCCGGACCGTCGCGTCAGTTCGGGAATGCAGCCGGTGATCTTTTCACCCAAGCTGCCCGCATAGGCTTTGCCGTCAATAATCCGAGCACTCATCTGGCCACCAGAAACAATCGGGTTGATGGGGTGCCGGTGGCACCCCAACGGATCAGTTCGTGAAGACGACCGTACGGTGATGATTGAGCATGACCCGGCCCTCCAGGTGATACTTGACCGCACGGGCCAGCACGCGGGACTCGATATCGCGACCGGTAGCCACGAAATCTTCCGAAGTCATGGCGTGGCTGACGCGCTCGGTTTCCTGCTCGATGATCGGGCCTTCGTCGAGGTCCGCGGTCACGTAGTGACCGGTCGCGCCGATCAGCTTCACACCGCGCTCATGCGCCTGGTGATAGGGCTTGGCGCCCTTGAAGCTTGGCAGGAAGGAGTGGTGGATATTGATGACCATGCCGAACAGGCGGTTGGACAGTTCATTGGACAGGACCTGCATGTAGCGGGCCAACACAACCAGTTCCGACCCGGTCTCCTTGACCAGCTCGATCAACTGCTCTTCGCGCTCGGCCTTGTTCTCCTTGGTCACCGGCCAATAGTAGAACGGGATGTCCTCCTGCTGCGCCGTCCGCCGGGAATCCTCGTGGTTGGAGACGATCGCGGCAACCTCGGCATTCAGCCAGCCGACCTTGATCTGGTAGAGCAGGTGCAAGAGGCCATGGTCGAATTTGGAGACCATGATGATGATCTTGGGCCGGCGCGACAGGTCCTCGATCTTGAGCTTCATGTCGAAGCGGTCGACGGAGGGCTTGAGCGCCAGTTCGAGCATCTCCCGGCTGGTCGTTGCCGGCACTGCAAAGGCGATGCGGATGAAGAGCTGGTTGGTCTGCCGGTCGCAGAACTGGTTGGACTCCAGAATATTTGCGCCACGCGAGGCCAGCGCGGTCGTCAGCGCTGCGACAATGCCCGGCTGGTCGAGGCAGCTCAGCTTGAGAATGAACTTGTTCTCGGTCATCTAGGTGTCTCGATTGGGTTGGAGGGTGCTCTCAGAGCTGCCGCTCAAGTTCCGGGATCAATTCGAAGAGGTCGCCAACAAGGCCATAATCCGCGATCTGGAAGATCGGGGCGTCCTCGTCCTTGTTGATGGCGACGATCACCTTGGCTTCCTTCATGCCCGCCAGGTGCTGGATGGCGCCCGAAATGCCGATGGCGATGTAGAGGTCCGGCGCGACGATCTTGCCCGTCTGCCCGACCTGCCAGTCGTTGGGCGCGTAACCCGCGTCCACCGCCGCCCGTGATGCACCCACCGCGGCACCCAGCTTGTCGGCCACGGGCAGGATGATCTCCCGGAATTTCTCCAGGGAGCCCAGGGCACGGCCACCCGAGATCACCACGCGCGCCGAGCCCAGTTCCGGCCGCTCGCTCTTGGCCATGCGGTTCTCGATGAACATGGAGAGCCCGCGATCCGCCGGGGCGTCCAAGACCTCGACCGGCGCGCCGGACCCGGTCACAGCGGGCGCGAAGCCGGCCGTCCGCACCGTGATGACCTTCTTGGCATCGGTCGCCTGCACCGTCTGGATGGCATTGCCGGCATAGATCGGACGCTTGAACGTATCGGGCGAAACGACTTCGACGATCTCGGAGACCTGCATCACGTCGAGCAGCGCGGCGACGCGGGGAAAGACGTTTTTGCCCGTCGTCGTCGCTGCAGCCACGAACACGTCATAACCCGAAGCGATGGAGACGATGAGGTCAGCCAACGGCTCGGCCAGTTGATTGGCGAGCGCGTCGCTTTCGGCGAGCAACACCTTGCGCACGCCGGACAGGCCGGCGGCGGCAGCGGCGGCGCCCTGGGCGCCCTTGCCAGCAACGAGGATGTCGATGTCGCCACCAATCCTGGAGGCTGCAGTCAGTGCCCGCGCCGTCAGCTCCGACAGGGTCGCGTTATCGTGTTCGGCGAGAAGAAGAATTGCCATTTTGTGTCCTCGCTTCCAGATCAGATGACGCGGGCTTCGTTGCGCAGCTTGTCGACCAGTTCGGCGACGTTGGCGACCTTGATGCCGGCCTTGCGAGTCCCCGGCTCCTCGGTCCTCAGCACCTTGAGGCGCGGCTCGGTCGACACGCCATAGTCAGCGGCAGTCTTTTCCTCGAGCGGCTTCTTCTTGGCCTTCATGATGTTGGGCAGGGAGGCGAAGCGCGGCTCGTTGAGGCGTAGGTCGGCCGTAACGACAGCCGGCAGCTTGACCTCGATCGACTGCAGGCCACCATCGACCTCGCGCAACACGGTGGCCTTGTCGTCGCCAAGGTCGACCTTGGAGGCGAACGTCGCCTGCGACCAGCCCAGCAGGGCCGACAGCATCTGCCCGGTCTGGTTGCAGTCGTCGTCGATCGCCTGCTTGCCCAGGATGACGAGGCGCGGGGCCTCGGCCTCGACCACGCCCTTGAGAAGCTTTGCGACAGTCAGCGGCTCGACCACGTCATCGACATTGATCAGGATGCCGCGATCCGCGCCCATCGCCATGGCGGTGCGCAACGTGTCCTGCGCCTGTGCCGGCCCGATGGAAACCACCACGATCTCGCTGACCTTGCCAGCCTCCTTGAGCCGGATGGCCTCCTCGACCGCGATCTCGTCAAAGGGGTTCATCGACATCTTGACGTTGGTCAGGTCAACACCCGACCCATCCGCCTTGACGCGGATCTTCACGTTGAAATCGACCACGCGCTTTACAGGCACCAGAACTTTCATTTTGGTCATTCCCTCAATCTTGGCACGGAGCATTGCGACACTAATTGTCCTCTGCACAGAACGTTTGCGTCAAATCCGGATTAGCGATACGACATTGCCGGAAAGAATTGCCGCAAGGGGATGCGATGGACGCTAAGGTGAGGGGCAGCCGGCCCAGCGCGGCAACATCGCGCGTCTACAAGCCCCGGCCCGATGGGCTCAGGCTTTCTGTCGGCTTCATCCTCGCCAAGCGCTTCACGCTTTGTGCCTTCGCCAATTTTGTCGACGTGCTGCGTCTTGCCGCCGACGAAGGCGATCGCAGCCGCCCCATCATGTGCGGCTGGACCGTATTGTCCGACACGATGAGCGCCGTTCCTTCCAGCAGCGGCATCACCGTGCAGCCCAATGAACGCCTGGGTGACCCCACCAAGTTCGACTACATCGTCGTCATTGGCGGAGTCATGGACGACATGTCGGGCCTCGGCCAGGAATATACCGCCTATCTGGAACGGGCCGCAGCAGCCGGTGTCCCGTTGGTGGGCGTTTGCACCGGTGGCTTCCTGTTGCACAAGGCCGGCCTGATGAATGGCTATCGCTGCTGCGTCAGTTGGTTCCACCACGCCGACTTCCTCGAGCAGTTCGACGGGCTCGACCCGGTTTCCGATCAGATCTTCATCGACGACGGTGACCGCCTCACCTGTTCAGGCGGGGCGAGTTCCGCGCATCTGGCAGCTTATCTGGTCGAACGGCATGTTGGCCGCGCCCAGGCCAGCAAGAGCCTCCACATCATGATCATCGATGACGCCATGCGGCCCGAAAAACCGCAGCCCGGCGTATCAATGGACATCTCCACCCGCGATCCGATGGTGATGCGGGCCCTGCTCCTGATGCAGCAGAATATCGACAATCCGCTGTCGGTGTCGGAATTGGCCCGCCGCATGGGCCACAGCAAGCGCCAGCTGGAGCGCCACTTCCGGGCCGCCCTGGGCGCGTCGCCGCAGGCGGCATTCCTGCAGATCCGGCTGACCTTCGCTCATCACCTCATCGAGACCACGGACAAGTCCGTCGCGGCCATCGCGGTGGAATGCGGCTTCTGCGACTCTTCCCACCTGAGCCGCATGTTCCGGCAACGCTTCAACCGCACCCCGCACGAAATCCGCAAGCAGGCAGCCACCCCTGCCCTCGTGGCCGAGGCCGCCTGACTGTCGCATTTGTTGGGCTGAGCCCGACGCGCTTTAGCCGCCTTGGCGTTTTTGTGCGATCCGTTTGACGCAAATGTCCTGTGCTGCGGCGGGTAATGTCGCAATGATACCTCAACACTAGTCGTTCGAGGTAGGCGATGACCCGCTTTTCGTTCCCGACACTGCTCGGCAATGCCCTGACGGGTCACAAGAACTGGCAGCCGCAATGGCCCGATGCCCAGCCCAAGGCGGAGTATGACGTGATCATCGTCGGTGCTGGTGGTCATGGCCTCGGCGCCGCCTACTATCTCGCCAAGGAACACGGCATCACCAATGTCGCAGTCATCGACAAGGGTTGGCTGGGCGGCGGCAATACCGGCCGCAACACGACCATCATCCGCTCCAACTACCTCTATGACGAAAGCGCGATGCTCTACGAGCACTCGATGAAGCTCTGGGAGGGCCTGACGCAGGAGCTCAACTACAACGTCATGTTCTCCCAGCGCGGCGTGATGATGCTGGCGCATAATGTCCACGACGTGCAGAGCTTCAAGCGCCACGTGCATTCCAACCGGCTGAACGGCATCGACAACGAGTGGCTGACGCCCGAACAGGCCAAGGA